>NZ_JAGGQY010000088.1:0-44584 GCF_018613105.1 Bacillus sp. ISL-77 | reverse complement strand
CCCATTTGAGGAATTAAAAGAGAGAATCGAAGAATATATCAATTATTATAATAACAAGCGTATAAAGCAAAAATTGGCAGGCATGAGTCCGGTTCAATTCCGTATCCATACCAGCCAATTAGCTGCTTAACATAAAACTCTAACTTTTGGGGGTCACATCAGAAGCTTTAGGTACCCTCTTTTTATTGCGTATTTGCGCTTTTTTTAGAAAAAAATAATATTTACACACTAAAAGTAGGAGATTTTTATAATATATCGTTTGTAATTATTCCCCACTCATTTTTTATCAGCGGATTTGAGGGTTTTATCAGCGAATCTAGTCCATTTATCAGCGAATTCACACAGTTTATCAGCGATAAACTAGATTTTATCAGCGTATCGAATAATAAACGAATTAATCAGTCTATTATTTTGCCTTTGTTCCTTTACATACCTCGACTATTTTCCCGAAAATATAAAACTAACCAAACGTTTGATTAAAACGGGTATCAGCCCCGGTAAATCAATGTTTTTCTCCGAAATCTTATAAAAAGTTTGTCGGGAACTGGGACAGCTAAGCCTTCCATTCACCTTATTTCCCTTTAAATTTACACCCTTCGACCAACTGCAAACTAATCAAACGTTTAATTAAATAGGCGGAATAGCCCTCCCTCTCAACCTTTTACTCCTGAATCCGGAAAAAAGATTGTAGAATTTACACTGCTCCAAAAAACTAACCAAACGTTTGATTAGTTAGCCGCGACACCATATAAATAAAGGGTTCCAGCCATTTATTGTGAAAATCCTTTGTCGACCCGAGCGATAATTTACCTCTAATAAAATAAAAAACAAGTCGATATTAGGACTATCTTAGGGAAATTCCTATGCTTCGACACGATACCTGATCATTCCTTACTAACCAAACGTTTGATTAGTCTCGGGAAAAACCCTTTTAACAAAAGGATTTTTTCCCGGGAAATGGCGAAAAAAATGTCGAAACACGCAAACAATAAAAAAACTGGCAGAATAGATTCTGCCAGCTTCCATTTAACGCTTTTGTAATTCTTGCTGCAACAATTGGTTGACCAATTGTGGATTGGCCTGGCCCTTAGTTGCTTTCATTAACTGCCCAACTAAGAAGCCAACAGCTTTATTTTTCCCATTCTTAAAATCTTCAATCGATTGCGGATTCGCATCCAGCACTTCAGAAATAATTTTGAGAAGTGTTCCCTCATCGGAAATCTGGACAAGCCCCTTGTCCTTCACAATTTGCTCGGCATCGCCGCCGTTTTCGATTAATTCTTTAAAAACAGTTTTCGCGATTTTCGAAGAAATTGTTCCGTTTTCGATTAGCTTAATCATGCTTGCAAGACCTTCTGGTGTTAACGCTACTTGATGAAGCTCTTTTTGCTCAGCATTCAAGTAGGCGGAAACATCCCCCATTATCCAGTTCGAGGCAAGCTTCGCATCCGCACCACCATTAACTGTCTCCTCGAAGAAATCAGCCATTTCTTTCGTTACAGTTAAAACTTTTGCGTCGTAAACAGGTAACCCAAGCTCTTCTACATAACGCTTTTGACGCTGGTCTGGCAGTTCAGGGATTTCGGCACGAATTCGTGCTTTCCAGTCCTCATCAATGTACAAATCCATTAAATCTGGCTCCGGGAAGTAACGATAATCATCGGAACCTTCTTTAACCCTCATCAGCAAGGTTGCCCCAGTGGCTTCATCAAAGCGGCGTGTTTCTTGATCAATCGTTCCACCGGCCGACACCACTTCGCGTTGACGCTTCTCTTCGTATTCAAGCCCTTTGCGGACAAAATTAAATGAGTTCAGGTTTTTCAATTCTGTTTTCGTTCCGAATTCTTCTTGACCAACGGGACGAATCGAAATATTTGCGTCACAACGAAGTGAGCCCTCTTCCATTTTACAATCGGAAACGCCTGTATATTGGATAATTGATTTTAATTTTTCAAGATAGGCATATGCCTCATCAGGAGTGCGAATATCCGGTTCAGAAACGATTTCAACGAGAGGGGTGCCCTGACGATTGTAATCGCATAGTGAATACCCTTTTCCATGGTTCAGCTTTCCTGCATCTTCTTCCAAATGAATTCGCGTAATGCCAATTCGCTTTGTATAGCCATTTACCTCAATATCAATATAGCCATGTTCCCCAATCGGCTTGTCAAACTGGGAAATCTGATAGGCCTTGGGATTGTCCGGGTAAAAGTAGTTTTTGCGGTCAAACTTTGTGTGGGTCGCAACCTCGCAATTAATGGCCATAGCAGCCTTTATCCCAAATTCTACCGCTTTTTTATTTAGGACAGGTAAAACGCCAGGATAACCAAGGTCAATCACACTAGTATTCGTATTCGGTTCCGCACCAAAATGGTTTGGGCTCGCCGAGAAAATTTTTGAATCTGTTTTTAACTCAACATGGACCTCAAGTCCAATCACTGTTTCAAATTCCACGGTCTTCACCCCCTATAATCCAGGTTTCTGTTTATGATAGTCTGTTGCCTGTTCAAATGCATGTGCTGTCCGATAAATTGTTGCTTCATCAAAATACTTGCCGATGATTTGTAAGCCTAGCGGCAACCCGCCATCAAAGCCACACGGAACCGAAATTCCTGGTAAGCCTGCAAGGTTCAATGGAATCGTTAAAATATCATTGGCATACATCGTTAACGGATCCTCGATTTTTTCACCAATTTTGAAAGCTGGTGTTGGTGTAGTCGGGCCAATAATCACATCATACTTGGCAAAAACATTCTCATAGTCTTGCTTGATTAATGTCCGAACCTGCTGTGCCTTTTTGTAATAAGCATCATAGTAACCTGAGCTTAGTGCAAACGTTCCAAGCATTATCCGGCGCTTTACTTCATCACCGAAACCTTCTGCTCGTGTTTTTTTGTATAAATCAATTAACGTTTCCGCATCCTTTGTACGATAGCCGTAACGGACTCCATCGAAACGGGCGAGGTTCGCTGAGGCTTCTGATGACGAAAGCAAATAGTAAGCAGCAAGTGCATACTTCGAGTGCGGCAGGGAAACTTCTTCCCAAACTGCGCCAAGACCCTCGAGCACCTTTAATGCATTTAAGACGGATTGTCGGACAGATTCGCTGACACCTTCACCAAGATACTCTTTTGGTACTGCGATTCTAAGACCCTTTACGTCACCAGTTAAGGCACTAGCAAAGTCGGGTACGTCCACATTTGCTGAGGTTGAATCCATTGGATCCAGGCCGGATATCGCTTGAAGCAGGTAGGCATTATCCTCAACGGTTCTTGTAATCGGTCCAATTTGATCAAGTGATGACGCAAAGGCTACAAGGCCAAAGCGGGAAACACGACCATAGGTTGGCTTTAAGCCGACGACACCACAAAAAGAAGCTGGCTGACGGATCGAACCACCCGTATCAGAACCTAGGGAAAATAGGACTTCACCTGCTGCAACAGATGCTGCTGAACCGCCTGATGAACCACCTGGAACCGTCTCAAGATTCCATGGATTCCGTGTCGTTTGATAATGGGAATTTTCGTTTGAAGATCCCATTGCAAATTCATCCATATTTAACTTCCCAATCGTTACCGTTTCTGCCTGCTGCAGTTTCTGAACGACGGTGGCATCATAAATTGGATCAAAGTTTTCGAGAATTTTACTCGCACAGGTTGTCCGCAGTCCTTTTGTAACCATGTTATCTTTTAAGCCAATCGGCATCCCGAATAGCAAACCTTTTGCCGCATCCGTGTTAAGTTTCTCATCTAATGCTTTTGCTGATTGACGGGCACGCTCTTCATCTAATGTTAAAAATGCCTGAACTTTGTCCTCGACTTGTCCGATTCTCTTGTATGATTCTTCAACAAGATCGGATACATTTAGTTCCCTTTTATGTAGCAGCTCATGTAGATCTGCAACTTTATAGTCAAATAAACTCACGATTTAATCCTCCTTCCCCATAATCGATGGTACTTTAATCTGTCCATCCTGATGTTCCGGCGCATTTTTTAGTACCTCTTCAAGCGCTAATCCTTGTTTGGATTTATCTTCACGTAAAACATTTTTCATATCCAGCACATGGTATGTAGGTTCCACATTTTCCGTGTCCAATTCATTTAACTGCTCAGCAAAGGTAATAATCGCATCCAGCTGCTTTGTAAACTTTTCTGTTTCTTCCTCTGTTATAGCCAAGCGTGCCAAGTTGGCTACATGCTTAACCTGCTCATTTGAAATTCTTGACATATCATAACCCCCAATCCCATTTGTCTTGTCATATCAATACTAATGATGATACCAAACTTTTCCGCATTACCGCAATGATTCAACTATCAGTATTGGCAAGCAAATCAATTTTTGTTCAAACTTTTAAAAATTTAATTCTATTTCTCTCTTAATAATGCAAATATTTTTTCTAATAAGTTCATCACAGACATTCTTGGCATCTTCCCTTATAATGGTCATGGATGGGAGGGCTTCTGAATGAAAAAACGAAGACGGAAGAAATTTAAACTCTTTTTGATGCTGTTTATGCTTTTTTGTGGATTGGCCATGTTTCAAAATTATTTTCAACAAGCAGGTTCCCTTCAACTTGAAAAATCTGATCCATTTGCTGATGTAAAAAAATATCGTCCCTTAATCCATGATGAATTAGCGAAATATAATCTCGAAACTCATACGACAGTACTAGTAGCCTTAATGCAGCAGGAAAGCCGTGGCAAAGGCGGGGATCCTATGCAGTCGTCGGAATCGGCTGGTTTGGCAAGAAATACAATTACAGATCCGAAAAAAAGTATTCAGGTTGGGGTTAAACATTTTCAGCGCGTTCTTACTTATGGGAATCAGAAAAAGGTAGATTTCCAGGCCATTATCCAGTCTTACAACATGGGAATTGGTTACATTGACTATGTTGCACAGCACGGCGGCAAACATAGTGAGGCATTGGCGAAAGAATTCTCCCTCCAGCGGGTAAAAGAAAAGCCAGCTATATATACTTGTGGCGGCAATAAAGATAATTTCCGCTACCCTTACTGCTATGGTGATTTTACCTATAGCACAAAGGTAACGAATAATATTCAATTGTTAGCAGATACCGTTCCAGTAAACGGCACTGAAAAAACCACCAGTGGATCTTTTTGAAGATTCATCGGTGGTTTTTGTTTACTTTGAAACTGCCCCCTAAAATTGCGTTGTTTTTATGTTTTTCTTTTTCAAATGGGCGATCAGAAAAACGAGCTTAATAGGCAGGTAACCAAGAATTCCACCAGCCGTATTTAAAATTAAGTCGTCCACATCAAAGCTGCCAAATTCAAATACGAGCTGCAACAGTTCGAACGTTAGACTTAAACAAAAGGTAGCAAAGGTGACAGCGCTGATTTTTTGAAACTTTTTTGCCAGCAATGGTAAGATAAATCCAAACGGCATAAAACCGATGACATTCCCTGCTAAGTTCTCAATTCGAATACTTAGATTGATATCTGCTAAAAACAGATAAAATTTAATGGTTTTAAAGGGGACGAAATTATTCGACCGCCAGTGGTATTCATCATAGGTAAAGTTAAAATGATTAATAATCTCCGATAACGGGATATATTTAAACAAAATTAATTTCGAAAGAATCGCTAAATATAAACAAAGAATTAGGAAAAGGGTAATTTTAAAAATAATTTTCATTATCACTGCTCCATTTTTACATATCTAAATAACCATACCATATTTTTAAAATTACGTGGGAGCAAAACTCAAATTGGAGGAATTTAGAATGGCTGAACATATTTTTCATTTAAAGGCGAGCTGGCCGGGATTACGGAATGATGTCGGAGAGATTGAAGCCGGGAATCTAAAAACAAAGATTTCCATCCCACTAGGAATGGATGGGCCGGGTGTCGGCACTAATCCAGATGAGATGCTGCTTGGGGCTGCCGCGACCTGCTATATTATCACACTTGCAGCGATGATGGAACGTAGTCATTTGCAGAAAGAGACTCTAATGATGGAGTCTGAAGGAATTGTGGATGTCACCAATGGGGTTTTTACATATAAAAAGATTATTCACCGACCACATGTAGTCTTGAGAACAGGTGCATCCGAAAAAGAAGTGGCGATGGCTAAGAGACTCGCCAAAAAAGCGGAGTCTTCTTGCATGATCAGTCGCGCCATTCAGGGAAATGTGGAAATCGAACTGCAAGCTATAGTGGAAGTGGCAGTTGGGTGAAAAACAGAGGAGTGTATAGTGTCATAAAGACAGTTGGAGGTTGTACATGAGGTATTTTGTCCTTATGAACCTCTCATAAGGACAGTTTGGGCTCTGGTTTGATGATTTCCGGTGTTAAAGGCGTATGTTCTCTGAAATCACATCTGCTTATTTTTTAAAGATTTTTGAAAAAAAGCCCTTGTTTTTTTTAACTTCCTGCAGTTGGGCAGGTACCTTCTTGGTTATATAGATATCTTCCTTATCAATTGCATGATCCATAGCTAACACCAAGCCGATTTCCGTGTCGTGTTCTTTATTGGTCACAATAGTATGTTCAATCTTATATTTTGTGGCCAGCTTTACATATTTGGAAAGGGCCTCGTAATTCATGTTTCCATTTAAGAAAAGATGGGACTGGGGCTTTTCCTTCATATGCTGCTCCACTTGGGGATATACTGTTGATTCTCCTACTTGGCTTTTCGTAAGAGCCAACACAATCCGCTCTCTTAAAGTTCCTAAGAATTTCCGCCGCTCATCTGGTTTTGTTTCAAGTGGTCCATAGATACCCTGCTGTAAGACCTCATCAACGGTTGTCTTTTTCAACTCAATCAACTCCATATAAAGGCTATTATTATCTATGATGATACTCTAAAAAACGTTCCGTTCCAAAAAGTGGGTTCAGCAGCTTGTAAATTTAACTATCCGCAAGTTGAATCACCTCATACGCAAGTTGGATCACCTCATACGCAAGTTGGACCATCCCATCCGCAAGTTGGATCACCTCATCCGCAAGTTGGACCATCCCATCCGCAAGTTGGATCACCTCATACGCAAGTTGGACCATCCCATCCGCAAATTGGATCACCTCATCCGCAAGTTGGATCCCAATTCCCCGCCTATCCGACAGTAAACCACTAATTTATTCATATACCCACCAACAAAAAATCCCTCCCTCCAATAGGAGAGAAGGATTCGCGCCCTGCTAAAACCTAGTTTTTTCCTGTAAATTGTTCTGCCTCTGTTGAACCTTTCAATGCGGTTGTTGATGATGTTCCACCGGTAATGACCATAGATACTTGGTCAAAGTAACCTGTACCAACCTCACGCTGGTGACGTGTGGCTGTGTAGCCGTATTGCTCGCTGTCGAATTCCGCTTGCTGCAATTCGGAGTAAGCTGCCATGCCGCGCTCTTTATAGCCGCGAGCAAGTTCGAACATGCCATGATTTAGGGCGTGGAAGCCAGCAAGAGTAACGAATTGGAACTTGTAGCCCATTTTTCCAAGTTCGACTTGGAATTTCGCAATTGTTTCTTGATCCAATTTCTTTTTCCAGTTGAATGATGGCGAACAGTTGTATGCGAGCAACTTGCCTGGGAATTGCTCATGGATCGCTTCTGCAAATTGTCTTGCTTCCTCGAGATTCGGCTCAGAAGTTTCGCACCAAACAAGATCTGCATATGGTGCATATGCTAGACCGCGAGCAATTGCCTGGTCAATCCCCGCCTTAACACGATAGAATCCTTCTCCAGTACGTTCACCAGTAATAAAAGGTGCATCATTCATATCGATATCACTTGTAATTAAATCAGCCGCGTTTGCATCGGTACGAGCAACTAGTATCGTAGGAACACCCATAACGTCAGCAGCTAAACGAGCGGCAATCAAGTTACGAACCGCCGTTTGGGTTGGCAGCAATACTTTACCCCCTAAATGGCCACACTTTTTCTCGGAAGAAAGCTGATCTTCAAAGTGGACACCTGAAGCCCCAGCTTCAATCATGCCTTTCATTAGTTCGAAACAGTTTAATTGGCCGCCAAAACCGGCTTCTGCATCAGCGATAATTGGAGCAAACCAATCAATTGAATTGTCGCCCTCTGAATGGGTAATCTGGTCTGCACGTTGAAGTGCTTGATTAATCCTTTTGACAACACTTGGTACACTATTTGCTGGGTATAAGCTTTGGTCAGGGTACATGTGTCCGGACAGGTTTGCATCGGCTGCTACCTGCCAACCGCTTAGGTAGATCGCTTTTAGTCCTGCTTTAACTTGCTGGACTGCTTGATTTCCTGTTAATGCTCCAAGGGCATTTACATAGTCTTCTTCATTTAATAGCTTCCAAAGCTTTTCAGACCCTTTCCGAGCCAACGTATGCTCAATATCAATGGATCCGCGTAGCTTGATAACATCCTCGGCAGTGTATGGTCTTGTAATCCCTTTCCAACGGCTATCCATTTCCCAGCTTTCTTGTAATTGTGCTACTCTTGAATTTGTCATTTTATATTCCTCCTATTAATCTATTAAGTATTTTTTTAATTTAATAAACTAGATCAACTCATACCCTGGTAAAGTTAAAAATTCAGCAAAATCATCATTTAAAATCAAACGGTCAAACAGTTCAACTGCTTTATCAAATCGACCGCCTTCAAATGCCTGCACACCAATTTCCTGTTTTATTTTTCCTAATTCCTCCACCTTATATTGCTCATACATCTCCACAGTGACTTTCCGTCCGTCGTTAAGCATCCCTTTAGGGTGGCGAATCCACTGCCACAGCTGGGCTCGTGAAATTTCTGCAGTAGCAGCGTCTTCCATTAAGTTGTGAATAGGGGCTGCGCCACTTCCACTTAGCCAGGAAGCCACATATTGAATCCCAACATTTATGTTTAAACGAACGCCCTCTTCAGTAATCGTTCCACCTGGTGATTCAAGCAAATCTTGGGCTGTTACTCTGATTTTCTGTTGCTTAAGTGTATGAATTTGGTTTGCAATCGGCATTTCACGGTTGAAAACCTCCAGGGCTACCGGAACAAGACCTGGGTGTGCCACCCATGTTCCATCATGACCATCACGGGCTTCACGCTCTTTATCGGCACGAACCTTTGCAAAAGCCTCCTCATTAGCAGCCGGATTATTGCGAATCGGAATTTGGGCTGCCATTCCTCCGATTGCCGGTGCCTTGCGGCGGTGACAGGTTTGAATCGTTAATAACGAATACGAACGCATGAATGGTACTGTCATCGTTACCTGTGATCGATCCGGTAAAATGACATCCTTGTGGTTACGCAGCTTTTTTAAGTAACTGAAGATATAATCCCATCTTCCACAATTCAATCCTGCAGAGTGTTCCTTTAGCTCAAATAAAATCTCATTCATTTCAAATGCGCCCATGATGGTTTCTAGTAAGACAGTCGCTTTAATGGTTCCATTCGGAATCCCAAGCTTCTCTTGCGCAAATACAAATACATCATTCCAAAGCCTTGCCTCCAGGTGACTTTCCAATTTTGGTAGATAAAAATATGGTCCTGTTCCCCTCTTAAGTAACTGGTTCACATTATGGAAAAAGTACATCCCAAAGTCGAAGAAACTTCCTGAAATAGGCTTGCCATCTAGTAAAATATGTTTTTCTTCTAAATGCAGGCCGCGTGGTCTAACAAACAGAACAGCTGTTTTTTCATGTAGTTCATATTTTTTACCGTTAGGATTTTCAAAGGAAATCGTCCGATTTACTGCATCTCTTAAGTTGATTTGTCCTTCGATGATGTTTTCCCATGTCGGTGAAGTGGCGTCTTCACAATCAGCCATAAAAACCTTTGCACCAGAGTTTAAAGCATTGATGACCATTTTTCGATCGGTCGGGCCTGTAATTTCTACCCTGCGATCTTGCAGGTCATCCGGCAGCGGAGCAATGGTCCAGTCACCATTCCGAATATGTTTTGTCTCAGGGAGAAAATCTGGCAATTTCCCATCATTAATTTCGGCTTGGCGTTTTTGCCTGTACTGTAACAGTTCAATTCTTCTTTCGCCAAACTTTCGTTCTAGCGCTTCAATAAAATTTAATGCCTCTGGTGTTAAAATCTCTTCGTACTGGGCTCTCATTGCCCCAACCACTTCAATACCTGTCGTTTGCGTCGACATGAACTACATCACCTCTTTGTTATAATACAGCAACTATCTACGTTTTGTATTATATAACACTGATTTTAAAAATGGAACCACTTTTCAGAAAATTTTATAAAAATAGGTAAAAACTCCCTGTCCTCTGATTTTTCAAAAGGAAAAGTCCATAAAAAAAAGGACGTCATCGACATCCTTTTTTGCAGTCATTATTGGCCCGTTTCGTTAAGAAGCGTTTCATATATTCTAATAAAGTCATCTTCCCGATTATCACTAGTTAAGAACTCCGAACTTACAATGGTTTTTAATAGTTTTCTCTTCAAAGAAGCATTTTCCACTTCTTTCAGAATCCATCTTCGTTTTGAAAAAAGAAACTCAAGATAGCCCTCGTAGGAATCATCAAACTGCTCCTCGAGCTGCTCCCGAATTTTGCTTGCGAGGGTTGGACTCGCACCTCCTGTTGAAACGGCTATGCTCAACAGTCCACGTTGAAAATGGGCTGGGACATGGAAATTGGAGCGATCTGGATCGTCTGCAATCGTTACAAGCTGATGGGGTGCTGCTGAACTTCTAATCAACTGATTTTTTTCGAGATTGTTCGTTGCGGCAAAAATCATAAATGCATCCTTTATATCCCCGTCAGAAAAGGGCTTTTGCTTCCAAACAATTTTCCCCTCACGATGAAGTCCTTGAATTTCATCCGTTGCCTCCGGGCTGACGATTACGATTTCTGCACCCGTACCAAGCAGTCCCGTCACTTTTCGCTCGGCAACTTTCCCGCCCCCAACAATGACGACTGTTTTTCCTTCTAACCTTAGGATTACAGGATAGCCTGAATTCATCCTCTAAACTTCCTCGACAGGACGGACCGCTAAATATTCAACCAAGGCTTCTTTCGTTGCGCTGGCAGGCATTCCATGTGACATAAACCCGGCTTTTCCAACCGCAGCTGCTGTTTGTTTTCCCATGCTGACCACATGCAACCCTTGCAACAGTTCAACCGTATTCAAGTCACATTCACGTAACGCTTGTACAAACGGTTCAACGGACGCACTGCTTGGGAATACAATGGTATTCACGTCAGCCTCATCTAACATTCTTTTAAAAAGAGGCATGAACTGGTGATCTATTTCTTTTCTGCTAGTCACCATGATGTCTGCCTGATCATACTCTTTTTTCAAGATGCTATCGTCCCCAACAATGAGCAAGGCTCCGGTCTCGTCCATTTCATCAACCTGTACAGCAATAAATCCACGATTATTTAATGCTTTGATTGATTTCATCGAAGCGCCAAAGAAATCGGCACGGATTTTTCGAATATCCATTCCACTTTCCATCACCGCTGTAAAAAAATCGTCTACACTTTCAGGTGAGGTAAAAAATATTTTTTCATAGGAAGTTACTTTTGTCAGATCAACAGGCAGTGCCGTCTTTTTCCACTTTGGAAATTCAATCACATCGGCGCCTTGATCCATTAATTCCTTTGCTAATTCACTTTGACCCTCACTCGTCCGGGCAAGCAGTATTTGCCGTCCATACAGCGGCATTTTCTCGAACCAGCTGATTTTTTCACGCAGAGAAATGACACCCCCTACTAAAATAATCGATGGGTTGCTAAACTTTGCCTCCAAGACCTTCTCGGAAATATCAGCAAGTGTCCCTTGCAATGTTTTTTGGCGGCCAAATGTACCCCATTGAATCAAAATAATCGGGGTCGACGCTGGTTTACCGTTGTTAAGGAGATTTTCGCAAATAAACGGTAAATTGCCGACTCCCATATAAAAGGCAATGGTATCAACACCACGAGCCAGTCCTTCCCAATCAAGTACTGGTTTGCCCTCTTGCGATTTGTCATGGGCAGTAACGACTGCAAATGACTCTGCATACTCACGGTGGGTAACAGGAATTCCTGCATAAAGGGGGGCTGCAATCCCCGATGAAATGCCAGGAACGATTTCAAATGGAATTTGATATTCGGCCAGGGATGCCGCTTCTTCGCCAACTCTGCCAAACACGCCTGGGTCTCCTCCTTTTAAACGAACGACTCGCTTGCCTTCAAGAGCCTTCTCAACCAAAAGCTCGTTGATATTCCCTTGGCGTAAAATATGGCGGTTCGGTAATTTTCCGCAATAAATCAGTTCACAATCTGCTGGAGCAAACTCTAAAAGTTTGGGATTGGCAAGCCGGTCATATAAAATCACTTCGGCTTGCTTTATAGCCTCCAGTCCTTTTACGGTGATTAAACGAACGTCCCCGGGTCCTGCTCCTACTAAAAATACTTTCCCATTTTTCATTCTGCAGCCATCCTTTCCATTTCGCTCTTATCTGACAATAAAAACGATATCTTCCTCTAATTCAACCTTAAATGTCCGTACTTGACCTACATCCGGTGACTGTACTTTACCATCTTTTAAGGATATTTTCCAATCATAGACGGGGCAATATACATACTCGCCACTGACAAGGCCTTCTGAAAGGACGCCTCCTTTTGGATGGGGACTGCGGTTTTCAATCGCATAAACCTCTCCACTTGTTAATTTAAATAGGGCAATTTCTGTATAATCGATTTTAAATAGTATACCCAGATCGAACTCTTAAATTAGAATAGTTTGCCACTGGAATTCTTGTTATTGTTTGAAGCATATTGAATCACTCCCCAGCCTTAATAGTGTGTTTTGCATAATATTTATCTTGAATTTCTTCACTTTGAATCGCTTCATTCCAAGGTTCGATATATTTATTTAATGTTTTATCCATGCGCTCGTTTAAAGCTTTCCGTGTTTCCTCATTGGCAAGTACTTCTCTCACATGATCCAAGCCAACACGTTCTACCCATTTTGAAGTACGCTCTAGGTAGTTGGCTGTTTCACGATAATATTGAAGGTAAGCACCCGTGATTTCCATTACTTCCGCTTGTGTTTTCACAGTACATAGGAGGTCCCCCGCACGGAGGTCGACACCGCCGTTACCAGCGACATAAATCTCCCAGCCGCCATCAATTCCGACAAAGCCAATGTCTTTGATTCCTGCTTCGGAACAGTTCCGCGGGCAGGCCGATACGCCCATTTTTACTTTATGAGGAGTATCGAGGCGTTCAAATTTCTTTTCAAGTTCAATGCCAAGTGCCATCGAATCCTGTGTTCCATAGCGGCAGAACTGAGCGCCGACACAAGTTTTTACGGTACGAAGCGTTTTTCCATAGGCATAACCAGAGGGCATATCGAGCTCTTCCCACATTCTTGGCAGGTCTTCTTTTTTCACTCCGAATAAACCAATCCGCTGTCCGCCTGTTAATTTTACCAGTGGTACCTCATACTTTTCGGCAACCTCGGCGATTTTTTTCAAATCGGCTGCTGTCGTTTCCCCGCCATACATTCTTGGTACAACCGAGTAGGTTCCGTCCTTTTGGATATTGGCATGCATTTTTTCATTGACGAGTCGGGAATCACGATCATCTTTGTATTCATCCATATGAATCATACCTAGATAGTAGTTGATGGCCGGACGGCATTTGGTACAGCCTTCCTCATTATTCCACTCAAGGACGTTCATAACTTCTTTTACACTTGTTAAGCCTTTTTCTTTAATTTCGGCCACAACTTCATCACGGCTTAGGGTTGTACAACCGCACAGGCTTGTCTTTTGTGCTGCCGCTTCATCAAATTGGTCGCCCAGTGTATAGGCAAGAATATTGCTTACCATCGGTTTACAGCGTCCACAAGAACGGCCTGCGTTCGTACAATGGCTCACTTGGTCCAGTGTGGTTAACCCTTGAGTTTTGATTGCTTCAACAATGGCGCCTTTAGTGACTCCATTACAGCCACAAACTAATTCATCATTCGGCATTGAAGCTACATCACCATTGCCGCCTCCTGCACTGCATTCAGATTGCAGGACCGAAATACTAGTCATTCCGCTAATGTCTTCTTTTTTCGTCAGCATCCGGAATAATTTGGTGCTATCCTTGGTGTCTCCATATAGCACGACACCAACAATCGTGTTATTTCTTGTTAAGATCTTTTTATAGACACCATCATATTCATTGTAGACCATGATCGATTTTGTTGAACCATCTTCAAAAATTTCTCCAGCAGAGAAAAGGTCCACGCCGGCTACCTTTAATTGTGTTCCGGTCACAGAGCCTTCATATGGTTCGCCTAAATTGCCACAAATACGGTTGGCCAGCACTTTTCCTTGTTCATATAATGGGGCCACCAAGCCATAGACAATCTCTCGATGTTCCGCACATTCCCCCACGGCGTAAACATTAGGGACGCTTGTTTCCATGAAGTCATTGACCACTATCCCGCGATTGACATAGATTCCGCTGTTTCTTGCCACTTCGGTGTTAGACTTAATTCCGATTGCCATAACCACCAGGTCCGCTTCCACCTCTGATTCATCTTTAAAGCGAATACCTGTTACTCGTTCCTTGCCAAGGATTTCAACGGTTTCTTTTTCCATTAAGAAGTTCATGCCCTGGCTTTCTAGTTCTGCCTTCAGTAAGGATGAAGCAACCGAATCCAGCTGTCGCTCCATTAGATGCGGCATTAAGTGAACAACATCAACCTTCATTCCCAGGTTTAACAGTCCTCTTGCTGCCTCAAGACCTAGAAGTCCGCCGCCGATGACCACGGCTTTCTTAAATTGCTGAGCTGACTTGATCATCATTTCACAATCATTGATATCACGAAATCCAGTCACACCGATTTTGTCTGCACCTGGAATTGGGAGGATGAAAGAATTTGATCCTGTGGCAATAATTAATTCATCATATTCGACTTCCCTGCCTAAATTACTAACCACACGTTTTCCGTCCACATCAATGTTTACAATCGATTCACCTGTAAATAATTGAATTCTATTTTCTTTATACCAATCTAGCGGGTTAATGATAATATCTTCAAAGTTTGTATCCCCTTGAAGTATATTTGATAGTTTAATCCGATTGTAGTTTGGATATGGTTCTTGTCCAAAAATAGTAATTTCAAATGGTTCAGTGGTTACTTTGAGGATTTCCTCTACCGTTCTGACGCCTGCCATACCATTTCCGATCATTACTAGTTTTTTCATTTATCAATCACTCCTTATATGTTAAATAAGTATTTTTAAGGTTAGTAAGGTTTTCTTTATATTTAAATTGTAAATGCTAGCGTCGATAAAATTTGTGAAGTACGTCACTATCCAAACAATTATGTGAATATTTTCACATAATTGTCATAGTATATTTGGGCAACAAAAAAATAGCACACAAAAAATGCATGCTATCTAACTCTAAACTACCTTTTTTTCAGTTTTCCTTATTTGAAAGAGTTTTACCATTGAATGAATCATGGGAACAAGCACACCAATTACTACAACAGGGGCAAGCTCCCATAATACCAAGGGTGGAGTGATGAGAATACCAGTTATATGGATTGCATACAAAGTAAGAAAATAAGCTAGGCTGCCTGCCAGACCAGCTAACCGAGGGGTTTTTCTAAACAATAAATAGCATAAAGGAATGAATAAAAGCGTTATCGGAACATAAGAGGTTGGATAACCAACTGCAGCAAAAATAGCTTTGCCTACAAACCTTAACAGGATATAAAGTGCCGTCGCCATCACAGGTATGGTATAATCACGGCAATATCGGATGATTAGAATTGTTAGGAGAGCGACCATTAGGATTGAATAGGTGGGATAGACCCATTCCGGAATGCCGCCAAAAATCTGTGAGGC
Source organism: Bacillus sp. ISL-77 (assembly GCF_018613105.1). Classification (NCBI taxonomy): domain Bacteria; kingdom Bacillati; phylum Bacillota; class Bacilli; order Caryophanales; family Bacillaceae; genus Bacillus; species Bacillus sp. ISL-77. The sequence continues at coordinate 28,795 of NZ_JAGGQY010000088.1, read as the reverse complement.
AGGATCTGAGATTAGTTCAAGGATTTCCTTTGAGGCAATCGATTTTCCATGAATGTATTGATCATATGAAATGGCCCCGTTTTCCTGTTGCATATTCGGAAACATCAAGCATTCAAGGAGATACATGGCAAACCAGGTATGAAGTGACCACCATGACGGTTGAATATCTCTCGTATATAGAAAGTAACCGTGCCAGACCCCAAAAATCATAATTGCTGTACCAATATAATAAATAAAATGGGTTGGACTCCATGTGGTTAAATCAATTCCATACGCAATATGATAGGTGAAATCTAGTGGGATCCCAATTAGGAATATAACGTAGCCTATTGTAATCAGGTTTCTAGAAAATCGGTCCAGATAATTTAAACGTCGCCACTCTTGAATTAACAAATATGCGCCTAAAGCAAAACCGATGGTATTAACAATATGGGGAATGGAGTATTCCTCAAATAAATATTTAAAATGATAAGAAGCATCCCATGCAGAACCAATAAATTTTAATAGAAAGGCAAGTACCCATAAACGATAATATTTCAACGATATCATCTCCTCTCTAGCGCTTATCCAAGTAAATCAAATATATCCCCAAAGATGGCAATAAGAATATAATTCACAGCTAACGCAATCGCAAAAGTAATTCCAGCGCCCCGAACATTTTTCTGTCGAAATAATTTATACATAAACGTAAATCCTGCTGTGACAACAAAAATATTACAGATTAAAAATGTCCAAAGTAAATTTTCACTATGTTGGACTGATGTGACGTGAAATAGATATAATGGAATCAATTTTACAATCCCCCACACTTTTAGTCCTTACTGCCTTTTCTCTATATTATCATTATTTTTACTATAGGTAACTTTTTAAATTACATAAAATTCTTGCATTGGTTGAATTAGGTAATGTATTTTTAAAAAAGTAAGTTCTCATTGAATGGAGGAATTCCCACTGAAAAAATCTATCCTAGTTATGATCCTTTTTTATACCTTGTTTTTATCGGCTTGTAATCCGGTTAGAGTCCCAAAGTCGAGTATGGCTCATAATATGAGTGCCACTCCAACTGGTGTCATCCCTACAAAGTCTGATTGGAAGATCCAGGATCATCCGAATGCAAATGAGAAAATACCCATTTCACTGCTAATAATGGATCAGTCCAATAAACCGATTCAATCATTTGATACTGTACATGAGAAAAAAATGCATTTATTTATTGTTAGTAAGGATTTAGCTTATTTTTCTCACATCCATCCAGAATATAAGGGAAATGGCGAATTTGATTTTACCACTAGTTTCCCCGCCGGCGGAGATTATAAGCTCATCTCTGAATTTACTCCGAAGGGTGGAGGGGACCCTAGTGTAGAAAATCATTGGGTCCAGATTGAAGGGGAGGCCGCAGAAGAAAAACCTCTTGTCCCTGATCAGAAGCTAACCAAAGTCGTTGATGGAAAACTAGTGAAGCTCTCTTTTGACCAAATGATGGCTGGAATGACGATCCATATGAATTTCACCATTAGTGATGCAAAAAACCATCAACCCATTAAAAATCTGCAGCCATATTTAGGGGCAATGGGGCATGCGGTCGCCATGAGCAGTGATGCGGAAAAGTATTTACACATCCATCCGATGACAACAGAAGGAAATGGTCCAACGGTAACCTTTATGACTATTTTTCCTGAAAAAGGCATTTATAAGATATGGGGCCAATTTCAGCACGACGGCAAAGTATTTACCGTCCCTTTTGTGATAAACATATCAAAATAAAAGTGACCCCCCTTCTCGGCTTGAGAAGGGGGGTCACTTTTATAATTAGTACATTTCAGATGTTGTTTTTGCCTGCATATGAAGCAGCAAGTAGTCAGGACCGCCTGCTTTGGAGTCGGTTCCGGACATATTGAAGCCGCCAAATGGCTGATAACCAACGATGGCTCCAGTACATGAACGGTTAAAGTACAGGTTTCCAACATGGAAGTCTTCACGAGCTTGTTCCATGTGAGCACGGTTTGTAGTAATAACTGCACCAGTTAAGCCGTATTCTGTGTTGTTCGCAATTTCAAGAGCCTCATCGAAGTTCTTTGCCTTTGTGAAACCAACAACAGGGCCGAAAATTTCTTCCTGCATAATACGTGCTTTAGGAGCAAGATCCGCAATAACCGTTGGTTTAATGAAATAACCTTTAGAATTATCTCCTTCGCCGCCAGCCATTAACTTGCCTTCTTGCTTGCCGATTTCAATGTATTCCATGATTTTTTTGAACGCATTATTGTCGTTAACAGGACCCATGAACGTAGCTTGTTCAGTTGGATCTCCAACCGTTAACTCATTAGTTAATTCAACGACACGATTCAATACTTGATCGTAAACACTTTCTACGATTACCGCACGTGAACATGCAGAACATTTTTGACCTGAGAAGCCAAACGCACCTGCAACAATTGATTGAGCAGCAAGCTCTAGATCTGCTTCACTATCAACCACAATGGTATCTTTACCGCCCATTTCAGCAATCAAACGTTTCATCCATACTTGTCCTGGGTTCACTTTCGAAGAACGCTCGAAAATTCGAAGTCCAACATCACGGGAACCAGTAAAGCTGATAAAGCGAGTATCTTTATGGTCCACTAAATAGTCGCCCACTTCAGCACCGCTTCCTGGTACGAAGTTAAGAACACCTTTAGGCAGACCTGCTTCTTCCATGACTTCAACAAACTTCGCTGCAATCACAGGAGTAGTTGAAGCGGGTTTTAATAGAACCGGGTTACCAGAAACGATAGCTGCTACTGTAGTTCCTGCCATGATCGCAAATGGGAAATTCCATGGCGAGATAATAACACCAACACCAAGGGGAATATAGGAATAACGATTAAATTCGTTCGGACGGCTTTGAACGGGTACACCATCTTTAAGTGCTAGCATTTGGCGTGCATAGTATTCAAGGAAATCAATTCCTTCAGCAGTATCTGCATCCGCTTCTCTCCATGGCTTACCAGCTTCTTTCGTCATAAGAGCAGAAAATTCGTGTTTGCGGCGGCGAATAATTGCTGCAGCTTTAAATAAAACATCCGCGCGGACTTCAGGTTTGACCTTTTTCCAAGTTTTAAATGCTTCGACTGCTGCTTGCATTGCTTTTTCAGCTAGGTCTTGGCTAGCTTTTGAAACGCGGCCAATTACTTCTTCCTTATTGGAAGGATTATAAGAAACAATTTTATCTTCTGTTGCAATTCTTTCTCCATCAATAACTAAGTCGTAATCCTGACCTAAGTAACCTTCAACTGTTTTTAACGCCTTTAGATAGGCCTGACGGTTCTCTTCAATCGTAAAATCTGTAAATGGTTCGTGCTTGTAAGGTTGTACCATTTGTTAAACCCTCCTATGTATTAAAAACGTTTACACTCCACTGTTCATTCTAACATGTTTCATTTAAAGGCCGCAATAATTGTCGGGTCCCACAAAAAAAGACCCAGCATTAGCCAGATCTTATTGATAAATATGGACAAAAGGTTCCTCTTCATTAGCCTTTCGGACAATCAGTGCTTCAGGACCATCCACAGATGTAACACTTACCGAGACAGACAAATATTTAGGAAAATGTTCCATGACAAGGCCGGTTACATACTGCGTAAAACCTATTCCTTCTGTTTTTCCATAGAATTGAATTGGAATGTTAATATTTAAATCCTGCAGTTGGTCTCCCATGTAAAAGGCTCTGCCAATCACACCATTATAGTTAGGAAAATACTCCTCCACATCCTGCTTAAAATTTAAAAACGCAGTGACATCATCACGATGTTCTTCCTGTGCATCTGCAGAAGGGAAAAGAAAGTACTTTTCATTTACATTTTCCCAGCCATTTAAAGTAGTACTGCCATTGTCGACAGTGGAATAGGTAATGAAGTTACCAGGAACGACGGAAGACTTGCTTTCTTGTTCAAACAAGGCAATCGTAATTGGAACGTCCTTTAAAGACTTTATGCTCCTCATACGCTTTATCACTTCTGCAGCTATTTTCTTCCCTTCACTGACCATTTCTGAATGCGGGACTTTTTCCTCAAGGGTATCGCCGTCTGATGTCTGTTTATAGTAGTAAACTGAATTTAAGGCAAGGCCAATCGTAACACCGCCGAGTGTTACATTCCCCTTTTCATTTTTTATTAAGTAGTCGTGTTCTAAAATATGAGCTAAATAGATTGGCGAACTCGGTTCACCCTTGCTTCCAGTGTTCACAGGATTTAGCCCAATATTATCAGCATCTTTTAGTGTTTTATCTTCTTTTTTCATTTCATTGAACTGCTCTTTTGTGTATTTACGGTTTAACCAAAGTCTTATTGTCTCTTCTTTGATTTCCTGTCCTTCACGAAACAAATATTTTTCTGTATCAAAAGAATTTTGGGCAATTCTCATTAAGCCCATTTCAAACTCGTTTAAGTCATATCTTGTATTGATATTATTGACAACCAATCCGCGTGCTTCCCCTGGTTCAAATGGCAAAATTGTCCGGTAATAGCTGTCCGAAATATTATACTTTGGAATAATTGCCTTCCCTTTCACTTTCTCCTTCGTTTGCACAACCTCATTTTGCTTCTCAAAGTTTGGTGCACAGGCACTCAGCAAAAAGACAAGGGAGAGAGCGAGCAATGAGAACTTTCTCACGTCGATACACCTCTTATTTATTTAATTCAACTAGGAGTTTCTCCTCGCCCCACACTTCAATTCCTAGTTCTTGTGCCTTGGTTAGTTTTGAACCCGCCTCAACACCTGCAATGACAAGGTGTGTTTTTTTGCTGACACTTCCAGCCACATTCCCGCCCAGCGCTTCGATTTTATCCTTTGCTTCATTCCTGGATAAACGTTCCAGCTTTCCTGTAAGAACAACGGTCTTTCCTGCAAAGATGGAATCGGAATTTTCTGCGGAAACTGGTCTGGAACCCTTATATTCCATATTAACGCCCGCAATAACTAATTCGTTGATTAACTCCACAGCCTCTTCTTTTTCAAAAAAGGCGACAATTGAATCCGCCATTTTATCACCAATTTCATTAACCGCGATTAAATCTTCCTTGGTGGCAGCTGCGAGTTTGTCCATCGTACCAAATTGTTGGGCTAACGTTTTTGCGGCTTTGGCACCAACATGACGGATCCCTAGTCCAAATAAAAGCTTTTCAAGTGAATTATCTTTCGATATCTCAATGGCTTTAATAAGATTAGTAGCTGATTTCTCACCCATTCTTTCAAGGGCTAGAAGCTGTTCACGAGTAAGCTTATAAATATCGGCAACATCGGCAATTAATTTTTCAGCAAAAAGCTGGCTGATCACCTTTTCCCCAAGACCCTCGATGTTCATCGCGACCCTTGAAACAAAATGAATTAAGCCTTCCCGAAGCTGTGCAGGACATTTAGGGTTAATACAACGTAAAGCCACTTCTCCTTCAAAACGCACGAGCTCACTTTCACACTCGGGACAATGAGTCGGCATGTGGAATTCTACTTCTTCCCCTGTCCGATGGTCAGCCAAAACATTGACCACCTCTGGAATAATATCCCCTGCCTTTTTGATAACGACTTTGTCACCAAGCTTGATATCCTTTTCCCGGATTAAATCCTCATTATGCAAGGATGCACGCTGTACAGTTGTTCCTGCTACTTTGACTGGCTCAAGAATGGCCGTAGGGGTAATCACACCTGTTCTACCAACACTTAACTCAATATCTAAAAGAGTTGTGACCACTTCTTCTGCGGGGAACTTGTAAGCAATGGCCCAGCGCGGACTTTTTGCTGTCGTTCCGAGTTCTGCCTGGTGGGCATAGGAATCTACTTTAATGACGATTCCATCAATCTCATAGGGAAGGTGCGGGCGCTTTTCGACCCAGCTATTGACATATTCGATCACTTCGTCAACCGATGCACACTTGTTCCGCTCATGATTGGTTTTAAAGCCGAGGCGATCCAAGTAATCAAGGCCTTCGCTATGAGAATCAATCCCGCTGATTTCACTGATATTTCCGATTCCATATAAAAAGACATCTAGTCTTCTAGAGGCAGCGATTTTCGGATCTAGCTGTCTTAGTGACCCTGCTGCTGCATTTCTTGGGTTGGCAAATAGCTCCTCGCCGTGCTCTGCCCTTGTTTGATTCAATGCTTCAAACGAACGTTTTGGCATATAAGCTTCGCCGCGGACCTCCAAAGAAACATTTTCGCGGAGACGGAGCGGGACGGATTTGATGGTTTTTATATTAGCGGTAATATCTTCACCAATGGTCCCATCTCCACGGGTAGCGCCTTGTGCAAATAGACCATCCACATATCGTAACGATACAGCCAGACCGTCAATCTTCAACTCACATACATAAGAAATATCGACCCCGACAGCTTGACGGATGCGACGGTCAAAATCCCTTAAATCTTGCTCGTTAAAAGCATTGCCAAGACTAAGCATCGGTGTACGATGCTCTACCTTTTCAAACAGATCGAGCACGGTGCCGCCAACCCTCAGTGACGGCGAATCTGCTGTTTTTAATTGCGGATGGTTTTCCTCAAGTTCCAACAGTTCCTGCATTAACTTGTCATATTCAGCATCTGGTACAGATGGTTTGTCTAAAACATAGTATTCATAGCCATAGTGATTTAGCAGGCTGCTTATTTCAGTGATTCTCTTTTCTGCACGTTGAAGGTCCATATATTCAGTCCTTTCCTTAAGGATTTCTTAAACTTGTCTGTTGATTTCCACTCCATGCGCGCAGCGCCGCGCGGGCGGTCCGGGGAGCCTCCTCGGCGCTAAGCGCCTGTGGGGTCTCCCCTGCCCCGTCCTCCCGCAGGAGTCTCGCGCATTCCGCTCCAATCAACAGAGTGTGTAAAATCAAAATAAGGTTTAACTTAGCCTATCTAATTAGACTTTATTAATCGGAGCAAATTTGGCTAACAGGCGTTTGATTCCAACCGGACTTGGAAAGGCAATATCTAACTCCGTTCCCTCCCCTTGGCCTTTTACACTTACAACGGTTCCGATACCCCATTTACCATGTTGGGCTTTATCGCCAACCTTCCAGCCAGCCTCATCGCCAGAAGCAGCAGAAACTGGGCGCATAACTGGTTTTCTGGCTGCAGCCGGTGGACCAAATGACGTCTTCGGTGATCCGAACGATGTGCTGCGTCCTGAGCCAAATGATTTTGAATTCACTTTTTTCTCCGCTGGTTCGACTCCTTCGATCAGGTCTTCAGGGATTTCTTTTATAAAGCGAGAAGGTGGATTCATATTGGTTCTCCCAAACAATGTTCTCATTTGGGCGTTTGACAGGAACAGCGTTTGCTCCGCTCTAGTAATTCCTACATAGGCTAGACGGCGCTCTTCTTCCATTTCTACTTCTTCCATCAAAGATCGGCTATGAGGGAATACACCTTCTTCCATTCCAATCAAGAAGACAACCGGGAATTCCAGCCCTTTAGCCGAGTGCAAGGTCATGAGCGTAATTGAATCTGCCTTTTCACCATCGTCATCAAGCGAATCAATATCAGCCACCAGGGCCAAATCGGTTAAAAAGGCAACAAGACTCTTATCTTCACTTGAATCTTCAAAGCTTTTTGTCACAGATAATAATTCCTCAAGGTTTTCGAGGCGGCTTTGGGCTTCCAGCGATTTTTCCGCTTTGAGCATTTCACGGTACCCGGATTTTTCCAGTACTTCTTCAACTAGTTCTGTAACAGACAGAAACTCTTGCATATTGGTATAATTTCCGATTAAATCGCGAAATTCTCTAGCTGCTTTGGTGATTTTCGGACTCAAGCCCAATAGTTCCACTGACTCAAGTGCTTGGAAAAGGGATAAATCATGCATTACGGCAAAATCAGCAATTTTATCAACGGAGCTTGAACCAATCCCTCGCTTTGGAACATTAATAACACGGCGTAAGCTAATATCATCATCAGGATTGGAAATTAGGCGTAAATAAGCCAGCATATCCTTAATTTCTTTCCTGTCATAGAACTTTGTTCCGCCCACGATCGAGTACTCGATATTCGATTTTAGAAGCACTTCCTCCATGACACGGGACTGAGCGTTCGTGCGATACAGGATGGCAATGTCGGTTAATTTGTTTTGATGATTACGTGTTAATTCTTTAATTTTTCCAGCAACGAATTGTGCTTCCCCCTGCTCACTGTCCGCACGGTAATAAACAAGTTTGTTGCCTTCAGGGTTTTCGGTCCATAGGTTCTTCGCTTTACGGTTTAGATTGTTTTGGATGACCTTATTGGCAGCTAGAAGAATCCTTTTTGTTGAACGGTAGTTTTGCTCTAGTAAAATCACCGTTGCGTTCGGATAGTCTTTTTCAAACGAGAGGATATTTGCGATATCTGCTCCGCGCCATCGATAAATGGATTGGTCAGAATCCCCTACAACGCATAAATTCTTGAAACGACTTGCAAGTAACTTTACTAACAGATACTGTGCTTTGTTCGTATCCTGATACTCATCGACATGAATATATTGAAACTTGCGCTGATAATATTCGAGGACCTCAGGAACCCGTCTAAATAATTGAATCGTCATCATAATGAGATCATCAAAGTCCAGCGCTTGATTCTTTCTTAATCGCTTCTGGTATTCTTCGTACGCAGTACCTACAACATCTTCAAAATAGCCTCCGCCTGACTTCTTATACTCGTCCGGTTCGATCAACTCATTTTTCGCTGAGCTGATAGCTCCTAAAATAGCACGTGGATCAAATTTCTTCGGATCAATATTTTTTTCCTTAAGAATTCCTTTGACCACGGATAGCTGATCGGTTGAATCAAGAATCGTAAAATTACGGTTAAAGCCGATTCGGTCAATATCTCGGCGTAAAATCCTGACACACATCGAGTGAAAGGTGGAAATCCAAATTTCTTCGGCGGCCCCGCCCATCATTTTTCCGATCCGTTCTCTCATCTCTCGTGCGGCTTTATTTGTAAACGTAATCGCTAAAATATTATATGGATTTACTCTTTTTTCTACAATTAAATAGCCAATTCGATGGGTCAGTACTCTTGTCTTACCACTTCCGGCACCAGCCATTAGTAACAGCGGTCCATCAGTTGCCCTAACGGCACTTTGCTGCTCTGGATTCAGTCCATTTAATAGCTTATCAGTTAAATATTGCATTTAATATCCACCACCATCACAAACATTTGTTCTTATTTTTATCATAACTCTATTTTTCTACTTTAGCAATGATCGATCAATCTTTACTGTCTCCAAGGCTAAGTCAAAATTTTCATAAATGGCGTTTCCGACCACAATGACATCTGCATGCTTGGCCATTTCTGAGGCATGTTCAATGGTTGATATTCCTCCACCATAAAAAAGGATTGTTTTTTCAAGCGACTTTTTCACGCTCGCAACCAGTTCAACATCACCATATTTACCGCTATATTCTACATAAAAAATCGGCAGCTGAAACATTTTTTCAGCCATTACCGCGTAGGCAATTACTTCTTCATTGGTTATGTTTGTTTTCACATTTGTCAGTTTGGCAGCTTTGCACTCCTCATTTAAAATGCAATAGCCCTCCATGATAATTTCTTCCCAATCCATGATTTCACCAAATTCCTTAACCGCTTGGTGGTGAAGTCCTGTAATCCATTTGGTATCGCTGCTATTTAAAATGGTTGGAATAAAATAAAGGTCGAATCCTGGTGTAACCGTCTCAATCGTTGATACTTCAAGGACACATGGGACCGAAAACCTGCGAATTCTTGCCATCAAATCGAGGACTTTTTCTAATGTAATCCCATCTGTCCCACCTACGATAATGGCATCGGTTCCTGATTCACAGATTTTTTCTAAACGGTCTTCCGCTATTTCTTTATTTGGATCGAGTTTAAACACATGCCGCCACTCGCGAAAATCATACATCAAAAAGATCCTCCCATATCATTAATTCCATTACACCATTATAGCACTAGCCGATTCGATTAAAAAAGAAAACACTAAATCTAAATTTGGAAATCATAACTAAATCTAAAAAGCTGAAGAGCCTTGATCAGGGGCTGGAGCTGGATTCAAAAAAAAAAACCGAAGAGCAATTTCTCTCCGGCTTGTTTATTCTTGTTTAGTTCCAGTCGTTTCGCCCTTAACTCGTTCAAGGACCATTTCATACGTATCGTTTCCATAATTCAAGCAGCGTTTCACCCGTGAAATGGTGGCTGTGCTCGCCCCGGTTTCCGTTTCAATTTTGTGATACGTATTCCCTTCGCGTAGCATTCTTGCTACATCAAGACGTTGTGCTAATGACTGAATTTCATTAATTGTGCATAAATCGTCAAAAAAGCGATAGCACTCTTCAAGATCATTTAAGGAAAGAACGGCTTGAAACAATTGATCAAGCTCCTTACCCCGTAATTTATTAATTTGCATATTGTTTACCCCTTTAAAATGTCTATTTAGTTTACATCAAACGTGGCAATATTCTGCAGACCAGGTTTGGTTGGAACAACATTGACCCATGTTTTTCCTGGTACGAGTGGAACCTCTTCACCATTTTTGACTGGAACAATTTCACCGTTCTTATTCATCCACTCCACTTGGTTGACCTTACCCTTTTGAAGCAAATAGGCTTTTCCGCCAGACTTAAAATCGATATCTCGACGCCCATAAGAATCGATAAACTGGTGCTCAGCTTCGATAATAAAAATATTATCCAACAAAACAGGCTCTTTTGTATCTAAATCAATGGTTTGCTCGTTGCCTGAAAAACGAATATATTTACCGATCGTATCGTCAAATTTTAAGACTGAATTGGAAATTCCACTCTTAGAATAAGTAATTTTAACAGATTTAGCTTCCTTACCCGTAATATTTATACTTTCTTCTTCTGTGAAAAATTTAAATGGTGCTGGACTTTTTTCCATTGAGTATTTCTTCTGCTTAGCACCTTTTAAAATGTTTTCATACGTAATATAGGAGTTATGGGGTGCTTTTCGGGTTTTAGAGCGTTTAAATAGTGTACCATCATAGACCATCCCATTTAAATTATCAATATAGTTACCATTTAGGAGTTTCTTTGCTTCCGGGCTATAGCCATGGGCAATGTAAAGGGCATTAAGTCCTTTTGCCAAGTATATATAATAGTCCCTTGCACTCCTTACCGGACCAATATTTGCCGGCTTTTCACTTTGAAATACTGCCAGGAAGCGAGTGATATCACCCTCTGCTAGAATTTCATAGACGATATCTGCCTTGTTCAGGCCCGATTGGGGTCTTGCTTTTGGGTGATTATTAATCATTACAGCTACCGCTCTTCCATCTGTGCTGGTTTCAGAGCCAATCCCTGTTAATGGATAAGAATACGGGTCAACTTGTTTCTCTTCTGGTTTATTCTCTGTTTGAGTTACAGGTTTTTCCTTCTTTACTGGTTCCGTAACCTTTTCCTTATCACTACACCCAGAAAGTAGTAACAGGAAAGCTATCACGAAAACAACCCATTTTTTCATTTTCATGAACACACCCCTATTTACTCTCAATAAGAAAAACACTTTCACGCTTTAAAACTTTACTCACTTACAGTTTAACGCATTATTGACGGAAAGAGTACTGTTTTATTCATTACATCGTACATTCCCTGTGGGGTAATCCGAATGTAAGGCAAATGTGTTGCAGAAAAGAAGGCAAGACTGTATATAGGATCTGAAAATGAATAGCCTCGTTCTTTTAACTCGGTAAGCAGTCTTTTTTCATGACTGATTAATTCTTCGATTGGAAGGTTTGACATGATTCCACCTAAAGTTAATGGTATCTCGCACACGACCTGATTGTCCTCAACCATCACAATGCCGCCGCCTAATTCTTTCATTCTATTAAAAGCCTGGAGCATATCTTGTTTATTTTTTCCTATTAAAATAATATCTCCGGTATTTGAATACGAACTGGCCAACGCTGATAATGTAGTCGCAAATCCTTTTAATAACGTATTAATTCGCCATTTCCCATTGCGGTCAATCAATGTAAAAAAGCATTCATCATGATGTGATGGCAGTTCATCACCTGATGCATCAATAGAAATGGAATATGGCTTGGTGATGACGGCATTTTCCATCTTGATCCCAAACGGCATGGAAAATTGCATATCATCTATTGATAAATCCCAATCCAACTCCATCGGCTTTAGTCCATAATCGTTCCAAGTAATTGGCGGGTAGGCATCGGCCACTCGCTGTCCATCCCGTTTGACCCATTTTCCTTTCGCTAGAACGGAAACAGGTGTTGGATTTTCAATACTGGATAAGAAGTTTATATTGGCTACCCGGCCAGTGGCAATATTACCATGGAGATGATCAATATTGTAATAGCGGGCAATATTTACTGTTGCCATGTTATAGGCATCAATAGCTGGAACACCTTTTTCAATGGCAATGCGAATCATTGCATCAGTGACTCCTTGCTCGTAAAAGGTTGAGGATGAACCATCAGTATTAAATATTAATCTATCATATGCCTCTATACCTAGTCGCTTCATATCATCCAATATGTTCGGAAGATCAGGTCGAATCGATGAATACCTTAAAGACACCATATACCCTTGCATTAATCGGTTATATACTTCTTCACCTGTCATCGCTTCATGGTCAGAGTCCGCACCAAGCAGCATCATTTTTGCCAATGTTTTTTCCGAAGCTCCTGGAAAGTGGCCTTCAATTTGCTTGCGCATCCGTTTTGCTTCTTGAATCCAATGGAGCATCATATCATCGCCATCAAGCAGTTTGGGCCATCCTGTCAATTCCCCGCCCTGAAGAACCGCATCGTGCTCAAGCCATGATTTAACATTACTATGTGAAAAAATTTCTTCTTCATGCAGAATTTCTGTTTGTGAATCAAAACGGCTCCACCAAAACATCGTTGTTGGAATGGAGCGAAGATCCTTTAATAATGTAAACGCTTCCCTTTTTTCCAAATGTAAAACAAGGGCCATATTGTCATTAATTAATGTCGTTGTCCCGAACTGGGATGCATACGCAGCCAGTGTTTGGGGATTATATAATTGAAACGGATGGGCATGTGGCTCAATGTATCCCGGGACAAGAATCTCATTGGTGCAATCAATGATTTCACAGTTATCAAGATGTGTTGGCAAGTTCTCACCCACATAAACAATCCGATCTTCACAAATCCAAATATTTGCTCTTAACCACTTTTGAAACGTCTGATTTAAATACAAGGCGTTTTTCAATAAAATGGTTGGAGACGTTTTTCCATCCAAAACGGATACATGCATGCGTAAGTGTTTATTTTTCCAGCGGTAGCGTTGCTCTAGCATACGTCTTCCCTCCCCTTTTTTAAAAAAACTATCTATACAATAATAAGTTGATTTAACAGTAAAGAAAGCCCTTACAAAAAATTCTTTAGATACAATATTATCATATTTTACTGTTTAACGCATTAAAGAATTGATAATATTTGTAAACAATTTGTGAAGGAGTGAACAAAATGAATGTTAAACCAAATATTAGTATCTTAAATGCATTAATTCGGATTACGATCGGCTTAACGATTCTTTCCTGGACTACTTCTAAACTGGTCAAACACCCTTGGAGAGATTCTTATTTGTTTGTCGCCTTGTGTGGGGCAATGAAGGTAGCAGAGGGAATTATCCGCTATTGTCCGCTTACTGCTTTATTTGAAAAATGTCAGTGCATGATCGAGGATCACGATCGGGCGATGGATTCAATGGATGGAATGGAAGGACTTAATGGGGATGGGGATCAATTGGTACCCTATAATCCAACTTAAATCGGGGAATTGTAGATATCATCGAATCTCATTTTTTTCAAGCTAAAAAAGAGCTGACCCTAAAGCGGTCAGCCCTTGATTGGAGTTGATTGTTCATGTTTTGGGAGTATCTAACGGATATGTCGTTTGTTCTAATTGCCATTATCGGCAGCATTGTCGCACTTCTTTATGTGTTTATCCGTCGAACTGGAAAGAGGCGAGCCCGTTAGCGCGTAACGGGTTGGATCGCTTTTGCACCGATATCTTTTCGATAAAAGACACCATCACATGTTAACTTTTCCAGTTCACGATACACTTTTTCTTGCGCTTCTACTATACTTTCGGCTTTGGCTCCTACAAGAAGCACCCTGCCTCCAGCAGTAACAAACTCACCTGCATCATTTTTCACTGTTCCTGCATGAAAAGTGAAAACCTCTTGATTATTTAACTCTGCTAACCCTGTTAACACTGCACCCTTTTCATATACCTCAGGGTACCCTTTCGCAGCCACTACAGCACCGATCATAGCCTGTTCATCCCATTCAAGAGTAGGACATCCTCCATTTAAGAGCTCCAACACGACTTGAACTAAATCCGATTTCAATCTAGGCAGCACTACTTGTGTCTCTGGATCACCAAAACGGGCATTAAATTCAATCACCTTTGGACCATCAGGTGTTTTTATCAAACCCGCATATAACACGCCGCAAAAACTTCTGCCTTCCTGTACCATTGCTTTTGCCGCCGGAATAAGGACAGTATCAACAGCCGTTTGAACGGTCTCCGCACCGATTTGAGGAACAGGTGAGTAAGCACCCATTCCGCCTGTATTTGGACCAAGGTCACCATCATAGGCGCGTTTATGATCTTGAGCGATTTCTAATGGTACGACGACCTCACCATTCACCAATGCCATTAACGAAAATTCCTCACCCGCTAAAAACTCTTCAATGACTACACGGGATGACGCTGCACCGAATTTTGCATCAATAAGCATTTCTTCCACGCTAGCGAGGGCCTCTTCTTTCGTGAGCGCTACGGTGACACCTTTTCCTGCTGCTAATCCGTCCGCTTTAATGACAATCGGCGCACCTTTTTCCTCAATATAGTTACGGGCATCCTCATATTTAGTGAAAACAGCATAATCAGCCGTAGGGATTTGATATTTCTTCATTAGTTCTTTTGCGAATGACTTACTTCCTTCAATCTCGGCTGCTGCTTGGCGCGGACCGAATACGGCCAAACCAGCAGCTTCAAATTTGTCAGCAAGTCCCTCCAGCAAGGGTACCTCTGGACCAATAATCGTTAAGCCCACTCCATTGTCCTTAGCGAACTGAAGGAGCTGTTCATGTTCCGACTCTGCAATCGAGACAAGTTCCGCTACATCTGCCATTCCGGGATTACCAGGAGCAACAAATACTTTTTCTAATCCTGCGCTTTCACTTACTTTTCGGCAAATTGCATGTTCTCTACCACCACGGCCGATAATCAGTACGTTCATCGAATGCCCTCCATCGGTTTAATGTTTGAAATGTCTAACTCCTGTAAACACCATTGCAATTCCATATTCATCTGCTTTTTTAATTGAATCCTCATCACGGATGGATCCGCCTGGCTGAATAATTGCCGTAATTCCAGCTTTCGCCGCTGCTTCAACGGTATCGTCCATTGGGAAAAAGGCATCTGATGCAAGAGCCGCTCCCTCAGCCTTTGTACCAGCTTGCTTCAACGCAATTTCAGCTGCACCTACTCGGTTCATCTGTCCAGCACCAATACCAATTGTCATATCCTCATTAGTAACCACAATCGCATTTGATTTCACATGCTTGACAACTTTCCAGCCCAGCTTTAATGCTTCCCATTCTGCATCTGTCGGTTGTCTTTTCGTGGCAACCGTGACGTTCGCATCTTCTAATGTATAACGGTCTTGCTCTTGAACTAACAATCCGCCTTCAATCGTTGTCATTTTTAACTCTGGTTTTTTAACATCATTAAATGGAATGGTTAACAGGCGAAGATTCTTTTTCCCAGTTAAAATCGCTAATGCTTCCTCTGAGAAGGAAGGCGCAATGATGATCTCTAAGAAAATTTCATGAAGTTTGCTTGCTGTTTGGGCATCTACTTCACGGTTAAAAGCAATAATTCCTCCAAAAATTGACACAGGATCCGCTGCAAATGCTTTTGTAAAGGCATCATACCCTGTTTCACCTGTTCCAACACCGCATGGGTTCATATGCTTTACGGCGACAGCCGCTGGTCCTGCAAACTCTTTAACAATCTGCAGGGCTGCATCCGCATCGTTGATATTGTTATAAGATAGCTCTTTTCCATGAAGCTGGACGGCATTCGCAATCGAGAATGTCGAACCAAGTGGCTTTTTATAAAAAGCTGCTTGTTGGTGTGGATTTTCCCCATAACGAAGAGACTGTTTTAATTCATATGTTACTGTTAATGTCTCTGGGTTTTTTTCTTCAGCCAAATGGGTCATATACTCCGCAATTAAGGCATCATAGGCTGCAGTGTGGCGGAACACCTTTGCTGCAAGCTTTCTTCTTGTTTCAAACTTCGTTTCACCATCTGCTTTTAATTCAGCAATTACGGTCTCATAGTCAGTTGGATCGACCACAACAGTGACATATTGATGGTTTTTGGCAGAAGCACGAAGCATCGTTGGACCGCCGATATCAATATTTTCAATCGCATCAGCAACTGTAACATCTGGTTTTTCGATTGTTTGCTGGAAAGGATAAAGATTGACGCAAACCAGTTGAATTGCTTGTATTCCATGCTCGTCTAGCTGTTGTTGATGCTTTACATCATCCTGTTTTGCAAGCAAGCCGCCATGGATCAATGGATTTAATGTTTTCACACGACCTTCTAAAATTTCCGGAAAATTAGTTACATCACTAACACTAAGAACAGGTATACCCTGCTCTTGAAGAGCCTTTTTCGTGCCTCCTGTGGAAATAAGTTCATATCCTAGGCTGACTAAATCCCTTGCAAATTCAGTTATTCCATTTTTGTCAGAAACACTAATTAGCGCGCGCTTTTGTGTCATTGATTACATCTCCTTGTGTCAATAGCATTTGCAGTACGGATGGATAAAGTTTATGTTCGCTTTTCTGGATTTTCTGCTGTAGGCTATCTCTTGTCTCATTTTCGTCGAGTCGAACCCGCTCCTGAATAATGATTGGACCCGTATCCATTCCCTCATCAACAAAATGGATGGTGACACCGCTCCACTTCGCTTGAGCAGCCAACGCCTGCCCAATCGCATCTTTGCCAGGAAAAGCTGGAAGGAGTGACGGGTGGATATTGACGATTCTTCCTTTATACTCAGCTAACAATTTCGAACCAATCAAGCGCATGTATCCGGCAAGGACAATAAATTCTACACCAGAGGTCTTTAATTGAGCTAAAATTTCTTCCTCATAATGTTCCTTACTAGTATAGTCCTTTGCGGTAAAAACAAAACTCGGGATTTTTGCTGCTCTTGCTCTTTCAATCGCAAAAGCACCCGGTTTGTCGCAAACTAAAAGAGAAATATTTGCATCAAGATGGCCTGCTTGAACTACATCAATAATGGCCTGGAAATTGCTTCCGCTCCCTGATGCAAACACAGCTATCTTTTTCATAGGCGGCCACCTTGAGCCTTGATGTTAATTCCTTCATTCCCAGTTACCACACCAATTTCATAAGCGGTCTCTCCAGATTGGTTAAAATGTTCTAACAGGTCAGCTGCATTTTCCGGATCCACAGCAATCACCATGCCGATACCCATGTTAAAAATATTATACATCTCTTGGTAATCAATTTGTCCATGAGAAGATAGTAGTTTAAAAACAGGTGGGATATCCCAGCTTTTTTCATACAACTCAGCACCAAGACCCGCTGGCAGCATGCGCGGAATATTTTCAATAAATCCGCCGCCTGTTATATGAGCCATACCTTTTAATTGGAACTTTTTCAACGCGGACAAAATCGGTTTCACATAAATTTTTGTAGGCTTGAGTAACTCTTCTCCTAATGTACACCCGAGTTCATCAACAAAATCAAGTAACGACCAGTCATTAAATACTTTTCTTACAAGTGAATAACCATTACTGTGAATACCGCTCGATGCTAAGCCAATCAGCACATCACCCGCTTGAATCGTTTCGCCCGTGATGAGCTGCGATTTTTCACAGGCACCAACCGTAAATCCGGCTAAATCATACTCCGTTTCACTATACAATCCAGGCATTTCAGCTGTTTCACCGCCAACCAGCGCACAGCCAGCCTGCTCACAACCATCGGCAATTCCTTTGACAATTGCCTCAATTTTTTCAGGCTCCGCTTTTCCACAAGCAATGTAATCTAAAAAGAACAAGGGCTCTGCACCCTGTACAACAATATCATTAACACACATCGCGACTGCATCGATTCCAATCGTATCATGCTTATCCATCCAAAAAGCAATCATCAGTTTCGTGCCCACCCCATCGGTGCCTGACACCAAAACTGGTTCTTTTAATTGTAGTGCAGATAAATCAAACATACCGCCAAATCCGCCCAAACTGCCAAGGACGCCAGCCCGGGCTGTTTTTTGAACATGCTTTTTCATTCTCTCTACTGCTTCATAGCCTGCTTCAATATTGACTCCTGCTTGCTTATACGCATTTGCCACGCTGCTCGCCCCTTTCTACTTTTGGTAATAATATTGGAGTGTGTCAGGGTAAATTTCGGTTGGGTAATTTCCGGTAAAACAGCCAAGGCAATAACCGCTGGTGCCGTCCCCATCTTTTCTACCAATCGCTTCGATCATTCCCTCCACGCTAATAAACGTTAGCGTGTCCGCACCAATCAGTTCTCTCATTTCTTCAATCGATTTATCAGAGGCAATCAATTCTTCCTTCGTAGACGTATCAATTCCATAGAAGCACGGATTTTTAATCGGAGGAGAAGTAATGACAACGTGAACCTCTGTTGCTCCTGCATCTTTTAGCATCGTGACAATCCGCCTGCTTGTTGTTCCTCGAACAATCGAATCGTCCACCATCACGACTCTCTTTCCTTCTACTACGCCACGTACAGGGGAAAGCTTCATTTTTACCCCTTGCTCTCGTAACGATTGAGAAGGCTGGATGAACGTCCTTCCGACATAGCGGTTTTTGACTAATCCCATTTCATAGGGAATTCCCGTTGCTTCCGCATAACCAATCGCAGCTGAAATACTAGAATCCGGTACACCTGTGACGACATCCGCCTCAAACGGGGCTTCAACTGCCATTCTTTTCCCGAGGTTTTTACGGGCGGTATGAACGTTGATTCCTTGAATGTTACTGTCCGGTCTTGAAAAATAAATATATTCCATCGTACAAATAGCTTTCGTTGTACTTACAGCGAATTGTTCAGAAGTTATCCCCTTATCATTGATAATTAATAGTTCCCCGGGGCGAATATCGCGAATATATTCCGCACCTACTACATCAAAAGCACAGGTTTCTGATGCAACAATATAGGCATCACCAAGGCATCCGAGCGAAAGAGGTCTTAAGCCGTGCGGATCAAGTGCCACCATTAATTCGTTTTCTGTCATAATAAGGTAGGCATACGCCCCTTTTAACATCGAGAGTGCGTTTTTGGCACGGTCCCTTGAATCAGTGTAGCCGCTTCTCTTCATTAAGTGAGCTAATACCTCGGTATCAGAGCTGGTTTGAAAAATACTCCCTTGAGCCTCAAGCTGATGTTTTAATGAGTTCACATTAACTAGGTTGCCATTATGTGCAAGGGCAAGACTTCCCATTTGTGAATGAAACAAGAGCGGCTGAACATTTTCGTACCCGCCGCCGCCTGCTGTTGCATACCGAACGTGTCCAATCGCTGCAGTACCTGTCAATTCCTTCATGGCACTAGCCGTAAAGATTTCGGACACGAGCCCTTCACCCTTTACGCCTTTTAACTTACTTCCATCAGATACAACAATGCCTGTTCCTTCCTGGCCGCGATGCTGAAGGCTGTGAAGTCCGTAATAGGTAAGCTGTGCTGCGTCTACATGTCCCCAAACCCCAAAAATTCCACACTCTTCATTTAATCCCTTGATTTCAGGTAACATGGGATCGCCCCTTTCCAGGCATCTTTTAATTCTTCAATTGAAGCTTCAAGTACGGTTGACTCACCCATTGTGATTTGCAATTTAGCTGTATCATTCACTAAACCGATTTGTACTGCGTCTACTAAGCTTTCAAATTCAAGCTTATCTTCTTCTTTTACCGACAAAAGGAAACGAGACTGTGTTTCACTGAATAAGGCAGAAACTAGGTTTCCCGCTATTTCTACTTCCGCTCCAAGCTTTTCATTCGCAAAAAGACATTCAGCTAACCCAACGGCTAAACCGCCTTCTGATAGGTCATGAGCTGATTGAACCAATCCTGCACGAATCGCAGCTAGGACCTGATTCTGTCTTTCTTTTTCAATCGTTACATTTAATTCAGGGGCTTTACCGAAAACCTTTCCGTTCAGAAGCTTTTGCAGTTCACTGCCGCCGAATTCATCCTTTGTCTCCCCGACTAAATAAATAAGGTTGCCGCTATTTTTAAAGTGCTGTGTCGTAATATGATCAATATCGGTTACTAAACCAACCATCCCGACGACTGGTGTTGGATAGACCGCTGTTCCACTTGTTTCGTTATATAAAGAGACGTTTCCACCAATTACCGGAGTCTCAAGAACACGGCAGGCTTCGCTCATGCCATCAGCAGCTTTTTCAATCTGCCAGAACACTTCTGGTTTTTCCGGGTTTCCGAAATTTAGGTTGTCTGTAATCGCTAATGGTTCCGCACCAGAACAAACAATATTGCGGGCTGCTTCTGCCACGGCGATCTTCCCACCCATTTCTGGATCTAAATAGACATAGCGGGAATTACAATCCGTTGTCATCGCTAATGCTTTCCTTGTTCCACGAATTCTAACAACGGCAGCATCTGATCCTGGGGAAACGACTGTATTTGTACGCACCATGTAATCGTACTGCTCATACACCCATTCCTTACTTGCAACGGTTGGCTGACGTAAAATTTGTAAAAGCGTTTCTTTCACATCATCTACCTGTGGAATTTCGTTCTCCATTGTTTGGAATTCCTTAAAATAGCTTGGTTCTTTTGACGGTTTTTGGTAAACCGGTGCATCTTCCGCTAACGCATCAGCCGGAACGTCCGCAACGATTTCCCCGTTATGAATGAGACGAAGCTGTTTATCGCTAGTTACTGTCCCGATACCAACTGCTTCAAGTCCGTATTTTTCAAAAAGCTCGACAATTTCTTGTTCTCTACCTTTTTTCACGACGATGAGCATCCGTTCTTGGGATTCAGACAGCATCATTTCGTAAGCAGACATCCCTGTTTCCCGCTGTGGAACCAAGTCTAAATTCATTTCAATTCCCATTCCTGCTTTACTGGCCATTTCCGCAGATGAGCTGACAAGTCCCGCTGCACCCATGTCCTGAATGCCGACAAGTGCATCAAAATGAATTAATTCTAAGCAGGCTTCAAGCAGTAATTTTTCCATAAATGGGTCGCCTACTTGAACTGCAGGACGATCCTCATTGGATTGTTCCGTTAATTCCTCGGAAGCAAAGGTCGCACCATGAATACCGTCTCGGCCAGTTTTAGCCCCAACATACATAACAGTATTGCCTTCACCATGTGCTTGCCCTTTTTTGATGTCCTTATGGTCAATTAGTCCAACACACATGGCATTGACTAGCGGATTTCCTTCATAGCAAGGGTCGAATTGGATTTCGCCGCCAACTGTTGGAATTCCAATACAGTTGCCATAGCCGGCAATCCCTGCAACGACCTCTTTAAATAAATAGCGTACCCGGGCGGAGTCCAGTTCACCAAAGCGAAGCGAGTTTAACATAGCGATTGGTCTTGCTCCCATCGAGAAAACATCGCGGATAATACCGCCTACGCCGGTTGCTGCTCCTTGATATGGTTCAATAGCTGATGGGTGATTATGACTTTCTATTTTAAAAACAACAGCCTGTTCATCGCCGATATCTACGATACCCGCACCTTCACCAGGTCCTTGTAAAACTCGTTCCCCTGTAATCGGGAACTTTCTAAGAATCGGCTTTGAATTTTTGTAGCTGCAATGTTCCGACCACATGACGGAAAATAAACCTGTTTCGGTATAATTCGGTGTACGTCCAAGAATGTTTTCAACCATTGCAAATTCTTCGTCGGACAAACCCATTTGCTGATATATTTTTTCTGCTTTGATCTGGTTAGGATTTGGTTCAAGCGTTGACAACATGTGCTTCCCTCCAAGTTTTCACAATCGATTGGAACATTTTCAGTCCATCGGCGCCGCCTAATAGTTCATCTACTGCTCTTTCCGGGTGAGGCATCATCCCAAGAACGTTTCCTTTTTCATTGGTAATTCCAGCGATATCAGCAAGACTACCGTTCGGATTTTGATTATAGGTAAAAACAATTTGATTATTTTCTTTCAACTTCGCAAGTGTTTCCTCGTCACAATAGTAATTTCCTTCACCGTGCGCAACAGGGACAACAATAGATTCCCCTTTGCTGTATTCAGACGTAAACATCGTCTGATTGTTTTCGACTTTTAACTCAACAGGCTTACAAATAAATGAGAGGCTTTCGTTTCGTCTCATAGCCCCTGGAAGTAACCCTGCTTCGAGCAGAATTTGAAATCCGTTACATACTCCAAGAACCGGCTTTCCTGCTTCTGCCGCTTTGATGACTTCTTTCATAACATTACTAAATCTAGCAATAGCTCCAGTGCGCAAATAGTCACCATAAGAAAAGCCGCCTGGAAGCAAAATTCCATCAAATTCTTCTAAGCTTTCAGAATCATGCCAAACATATTCAACTTGCTCTCCAAGTTCATCTTGAATGGCATGGAACATATCAACGTCACAATTTGATCCAGGGAAGACGATTACCGCAAATTTCACAGAGTAACACACTCCTCTACTTCGTAACGGTAATCTTCAATGACCGGATTAGCTAAAAGGTTGGTACAGATTTCATTGATCACTTCATTAATATCCCGATCTGATTTTTCAATCGTTAACTCCATATATTTACCGATTCGGACATCGGCTACTTCCTTATAGTTTAGAGAATTTAACGAGTTGGTTACTGCTTTCCCCTGTGGGTCTAATACACTTTCTCTTAATGTGACAAATACCTTTACTTTATACATGCTGACGTCCTCCCAATCTCGCTAAAATATTTTCGTAAGCATCTGTTAAACTTCCTAAATCACGGCGGAATACATCCTTATCGAGCTTTTCATTGGTTTCTTTATCCCATAGCCTGCAGGTGTCGGGGGAAATTTCATCGGCAAGTAATATTTGACCGTCCTTGTCTTTTCCAAACTCTAGTTTAAAATCGATGAGACGTATGCCAAGTTCATTGAAGAAGCTTGATAAAACTGTATTAATTTGAAGTGCTTTTTCTCGTAAAATTGCTGCATCCTCTTCAGTTGCAACTTGCAGTTCAAGGATGTGATCTAATGTTACAAGCGGATCTCCAAGTTCATCGTTTTTCAGGTAAAACTCAACAATCGGCGTCGATAACTCGCGGCCCTCTTCAATTCCCAATCTATTTGCAAGGCTTCCTGCCGCAATATTTCGAACAACTACTTCAAGCGGAATGATGGTTACTTTTTTCACCAATTGTTCTATTTCAGATATACGCTCGATAAAGTGGGATTCAATTCCCTGTTCTTTAAGTTTTAAAAATAACAAACTAGTAATCTCGTTATTTAAACGGCCTTTTCCTGTGATGTCAGCCTTCTTTTGTCCGTTATAGGCAGTTGCTGAATCCTTATACTCAACCAAAACAATCTGTTCGTCGTCTGTTGCATAAATTCGTTTCGCTTTTCCTTCGTATAAAGGTTTTTTCATTGTAGAAACGCCTCCTATATTGCAATATTGGGAATCTTCTTACTAGGCGAGGGGCATGAGTGCCCCAGCTCTCGCCTTTTTTTATGTTTTAGTCACATGTCCCTTTACTCATTCAACCCTAAGCGGTCAAAAATTGTATCTACATGTTGAAGATGATAGCTATAATCAAAACAATCGGCAATTTCAGCACTGGATAGCAGCGAAGTAATTTTATCCTCTGCTTCAATTAAGCTGCGGAAAGGAACTTGTTTCTCCCATGCTTCCATCGCCTTTGGCTGTACTGTGTCATAAGCTTCTTCGCGTGATAGCCCCTTATCAATCAGTGCAAGCAACACACGTTGGGAATAAATCAACCCGAGGGTACGATCCATGTTGCGCTTCATATTCTCCGGATAAACGGTTAGGTTCTTCACAATGTTACCAAAGCGGTTCAACATATAATTCAAAGCAATCGTGGCATCCGGTAAAATGATCCGTTCCGCAGATGAGTGAGAGATATCACGTTCATGCCAAAGCGGTACATTTTCGAAAGCCGTCATCATATAGCCGCGAATCACTCGGGCTAAACCAGTCATATTTTCCGAACCAATTGGATTTCGCTTATGCGGCATTGCCGAAGATCCCTTTTGTCCCTTTGCAAAAAACTCTTCCACTTCACGAGTTTCACTCTTTTGCAGTCCGCGAACCTCAACAGCGAATTTCTCAATAGAAGTTGCAATCAAAGCAAGCGTCGACATGTAGTGGGCATGGCGGTCGCGCTGCAAGGTTTGCGTCGAAATCGGCGCCCGTTGCAACCCTAATTTTTCACAAACATACTGTTCTACAAACGGATTAATATTCGCGTATGTCCCTACCGCACCTGAAATCTTTCCGAACTCAATACCCTCGGCCGCTTGTCTAAAGCGCTCCAAGTTCCGTTTCATTTCTTCATACCAAAGGGCAAGCTTTAAACCAAATGTGGTCGGCTCCGCATGAACTCCGTGCGTCCGTCCCATCATTACCGTTAATTTATGTTCCTTGGCTTTATTTTTTAATATCTCAACAAAGTTTTCTAAGTCTTTTTGTAAAATCGCATTGGCCTGCTTTAATAAATAAGAAAGGGCCGTATCAACCACATCTGTTGACGTTAGGCCGTAATGGACCCATTTCCGCTCTTCCCCTAATGTTTCAGAGACAGCTCGGGTAAAGGCAACCACATCGTGCCGTGTTTCCTCTTCAATCTCTTTAATGCGGTCAATATTAAAAGAGGCATTTTCACGAAGTTTCTTAACATCTTCCTTTGGAATATCCCCAAGTTCCGCCCATGCTTCACATGCAAGGATTTCCACCTCAAGCCAAGCATTAAAGCGGTTTTCCTCCGTCCAAATAGCTCCCATTTCCGGTCTAGTATAACGATCAATCATGTTTTATCCCCCGATCTTTTCTTTTGTTTTTTTCCAGATGCTACTTTCATTAATTTCCGCAAGAGCCGCTTCGACACTCTCTCGCAAAATCGTCACATGGCCCATTTTCCGTTTGATTTTTGGTTCTTTTTTTCCATATAAATGAATCTTCCAGTCATTCAAAGTCGGAATTTCCTCATATAGGTTTTCAAGATGCTCTCCTAATAGGTTAACCATAACTGCCGGTTTTAATAGCCCCGTATTCCCTAGCGGCCAATTACAGATCGCACGGATATGCTGCTCGAACTGTGACGTTTCACAAGCTTCAATTGAGAAATGACCAGAGTTATGCGGCCGTGGCGCCAATTCATTAATATAAATGGTTCCATCACTAGTCAAAAACATTTCGACAGCAAGCGTCCCGACTAATTGTAACGAATCGGCCAGCTTCTTTGCCAGTTGAATAGCTTCTCTTTGTAAAACTTGTGAAATTCGTGCAGGAACAATCGTCGTATCTAAAATATTTTCTTCATGAATGTTTTCAGCGACTGGAAAAAATGTTGTTTCACCATCAGGCTTTCGTGTCACAATCACAGATATCTCTTTTTCAAAGGGAATCCATTTTTCTACTACACAGGCACCATGTTTTAGAAGGGGTTCCCCTTTCGATAAATCCTGAGGTTCCCTAATCACCAGCTGGCCTTTTCCGTCATAACCGCCTCTTGCCGTTTTCAGGACAGCCGGGTAACCGATGGTGTTAATTTTTAAAAATAAATCCTCCATGCTGTTAACTACTTCATATGGTGCAACATCTACCCCAGCTTGTTGGATAGCTGCTTTCTCCTTAATCCTGTCCTGCGTGACCGTTAACAGCCGCGGCCCTTGCGGCACATAAGCTTGATCACATAACCAGTCTAATGTATCTGCATCAATGTTTTCAAATTCATATGTGATGACATCACTAACTTCTGCTAATTTACCGATGGCTTTGCGATCATCATAAGCCCCAATGACTTCAATATCTGCGACTTGTCCGCACGGAGAATCTTCCGTCGGTTCTAATACCGCAATTCGAAAGCCTTGAGCCTTTGCCGCTAGAGCCATCATACGACCAAGTTGGCCGCCGCCGATAATTCCTATCGTTGCTCCTGGTAAAATCGTTTTGTTAGACAAGTTGATCACTACTTTCCAGTACCTCTTGTTTAGTTGCTTCTCTTCTTGCTTCTAATTTTCCAGCTAATTCAGCGTCACCCGTTGCTAAAATTTGTGCAGCTAGTAAACCTGCATTCACTGCACCCGCTTTACCAATCGCGACTGTTGCTACAGGTACACCACCCGGCATTTGGACGATAGACAACAATGAATCCAATCCCTTTAATGCCTGTGTTTGTACGGGAACACCGATGACCGGCAAGATGGTTTGTGAAGCTACCATTCCGGGAAGGTGGGCCGCACCGCCGGCTCCGGCAATAATCACCTTTAAACCTCTATCTCTGGCTTCCTTCGCATATGTAAACATCAAATCAGGTGTCCGATGGGCTGATACCACTTTTTTTTCATAAGCAATTTCTAACTGGTCGAGAACCTCACAAGTATATTTCATTGATTCCCAATCCGATTTACTCCCCATGATAACTCCAACAAGAATGGACATCGCTAATCCTCCTTTTTTACCTAAATAAAAAGCCCGTAACAAATAGCTTCTCATGAAAGAGAAAGCCATTTGTTCGGGCATAACAATAGAAAGGGGCCAGCCCTTAATCTACCGAACATATCGACTTTCCCTCATAGTCCAATAATTTACGGTTATTGGGTAGAAACTTATGGGCCATATCCCCATGGATATACGAGGGTAAAGATAAATTGTTTGTTGTTTAAATCACTTCTATATCTTACAATCATCTCATTTAGGTGTCAACCAATTAATCGAACAATATTTTTAAATAACAGTATATTGTTCGTGTTTTACTCTATTAATGTACCTTCAAAGATAATTTGGCGTGCTACGGGCTCATAAATTGTTTCACTGCCTTTTTTTATTTCTTGAAAAATCGGCTTTTCCGTGCGGCGTACAGGCGTATATCCCAACGTTTTCATTCTATTCAAGCATTCCTCAATACTTTCATTTTCATGTACCTCAAATTGCATTTTCTTTTTACCCATTGACACTAATTACCTCTCTTTCCACCTTTAATTTCTCTCTCTAAGTAAGACATTTTCAGCCTGTCTTAATAACATAGTGTCTTCGGCCAATTTTATTTCGTAATCAAACAGGGTTTGAGCAATAATCCTTCTTGCTCCTTTTGCTGCATCCCAGTAATAGGCATCATCCACAAGACCCGTTACCGTGTATTCTATCCCTCGATAACCCGAATTGATCGTAGTCATCCCATATACTTCAAACGGTTCAATTGCACAATTGGAGTGGTCTAACTTTAAACATGGTTTGTGAACCTCATTAATTTTTTCACAGGCAATCTCAAGAATCTCAAACACCCTTTCAGGATTTTCCCGATAGCTTACCACTACTCTTTCAATCACACGCATTTGATCGATATTAAAATTGTGAATCTGTTTTACTTCTCCATTGCTTATCGTTAAAACCTTTCCATTCCATTCTCGAATCTTTAAGAACCTTAATCCTATATCCACAACCGTTCCATTAAAGGTATTATTGATTGTGATAAAATCGCCTTTATGCAGCTGCTTTTCATAAATTAAGAAAATACCTGAGAGAATATCTTTGATTAAGCTTTGCGCCCCAAATCCAACGATTACCCCGACAACCCCTGCCCCGGCAAGAATTCTTCCAAAATTACTTACATATTGAGATATCGCAAAAAAGATGAAACTAATCGTAACTGTGTATTTTGTTAAAGAGCGGATCATGCTTTCAATCGTTTGCTCTTTTCGTTCCTCAATGAAATGAGTTTTTAGAAAGAAATTATGAACCGTTTTATTTATGATAAAAACAATGACCCTTGCAATAACAGCAGCTATTAGAATACTTATCAGTTTATAGTGATGCAGCAATTCCATCCAATCCATCATATCACCCACTTGTCTTCCAATCATACTTAGTGTTTACAATGTTTGATGTTACAAACAATTAATGGAAAAATAATTTTACGATAGACTTTTTTCCTGCTCACTTGTGAGATTTTGTCCTTTGAAACCCTCAGAGTGACCGTTCAGTGTATTTTTCTTCGAGCATGGGCACTGTGATCTCCTCAGAGTGACCGTTCGGTCCTTTTTTCTTCGTGCATGGGCACTGTGAGCCTTAAGATCGGACACTTATCCTTACTCCCTGGTTTACATCACCATAAATTAATAATCACAATTATTTTCTCCACATAACAAAAAAACAACCATTACTGGTTGTCTTAGATTTGCCTGGCAACGTCCTACTCTCACAGGGACGCGTGTCCCAACTACCATCGGCGCTGAGAAGCTTAACTTCCGTGTTCGGTATGGGAACGGGTGTGACCTTCTCGCCATTGCTGCCAGACTATTTTATTGAGGTATCATTCCCTCAAAACTAGATAATGCAGAAGAAGTTTGTAAAAACGAGTATGCCTTAAAAATTGGTTAAGTCCTCGAACGATTAGTATCAGTCAGCTCCACATGTTACCACGCTTCCACCTCTGACCTATCAACCTGATCATCTTTCAGGGTTCTTACTAGCTTGCGCTATGGGAAATCTCATCTTGAGGGGGGCTTCATGCTTAGATGCTTTCAGCACTTATCCCGTCCGCACAT
>NZ_JAGGQY010000087.1:0-15645 GCF_018613105.1 Bacillus sp. ISL-77 | reverse complement strand
GTTTAGTGTTGACAATCCACTTCGACTGGTCTTTTTTTTTGTAGTGTTGTGTATTTTATAGTTACCTGTCCGATTTAACCATTCCCATCCTTGTTCATTCCAAGAATCTATATTGTGGAATACTCTATGTTTAGCGAAATTGTGCTTGATAAAACCTACCACATTTTCAATCCTACCTTTACTTTCTGGATCAGCTTTTCGACAAACCCGAAGGTTTAGCTTCCTGGTATCTTTATACTGCTGAAACTCCTTTGTTAGAATTAAATCTCCACCATTTTCACTTACTACTATCAAACTATCCTGGTCATAAACCAATTCCCTAGAGATACCCTCAAACCATTTGAATGCATTTTCATGTGCTCTAATGACATCTTCTGTTGTAAAAGGTCTATCTAACCATTCTTTGTATTTGTATCTGGAATTAGATAAAACAAATGCAATAAAGCTGAGCTTGACTTCCTTATTATTTATGGTTCTTTGTTTTGTGAAACCAAAATCAACTTGAATCTGTTCTCCCATAGGTGAATCAGGGATAGCTTCATAGTCTCTTGGTGATGTCTCTTTGGCTATCTTATATTCATTACGTAAATCTTGAACATAGGCACGGACAGTGCTTTCACCTATTTCTAGTGATTTATATCTTTCCTGCAACCAATCTTGTACTTGTGCAGCTGACATATCAGGATGTTCCGTCAACCAATATAAAATTAATTCCTTATAAGGGTCTAACTTCTTCCTTCTTGTTTGTAAGGATTCCACCCAATCAGACATTTCCGAAGGAGATCTTTTAAGATTTCGGTACACTGTTAATCTTGAAATCCCTAGCTTTTCTGCCACTTTGGATTTACTAAATCCTTTCTTAATTAACTGTTGTATTTCCATATACATTTCCCACTTATCCACCTTTTCTGTACCCTCCATTGATGTATGAATAAAGTTCATAAACATCTTACAATGGAGGAGCCCTGTGTTTTACTGGTATATTTGGGTAAATAAGTGTTTCTTCTTATCTAGCGAAAACTGTCTACTTTAGTTTAGCAGTCACAGCATACCGGGCATACCTAAACTAATTAACAAAAAGGAGATTTATCTGCTAGATTTTTTTTTGCAATTTTTTTAGAGGCTAGTTTGGAATATTGAAAATACTTGCTCTGCCAATTGAATGGTACTCTATAGGATATTGTTTTACACTTTCTAATGCATAACTGTTTCGACCATCAAAAATGACAGGCTCATTCATTAAATTTATAAATTTATCTAATGGAAAATCAATGAATTCTTTCCAATCTGTTAAAATGAAAACCACATCGGCATCTTTAAGTACTTCTTCCATGTTTTCACCATACCAGACTTTTGGATCCAATATTTTTTTTGCATTTTCAATTGCGATCGGATCATAAGCAAAAACGTCTGCACCATAATCAATTAATTGTTCTGAAATATATATACTAGCCGATTCACGAACATCATCTGTATTTGGCTTAAAGGAAAGTCCTAATAATGCGCATTTCGTTCCTTTTAAACTTCCAAACCGTTCTTTTGCTTTCTCAAGAAGTAGCAGCTGTTGCTTTTTGTTTACCTCAATAACAGAGTTTAAGATTTTAAAAGAGTAATTCACATTTTCTGCCAATCGAACTAGAGCGATGGAATCTTTAGGAAAGCACGACCCGCCGTATCCGATTCCAGCCTCTAAAAATCTTGGACCGATACGAGAGTCTTGTCCCATTCCATAAGCAACATCTTCTACATTAGCACCAATTCTCTCACAAATTATAGCAATTTCATTAATAAAGCTAATTTTCGTTGCTAAAAAAGCATTTGATGCATACTTAATCATTTCAGCACTACGAATATCCGTCTTAAATATGGGAACATTAAATGGTTGGTAAATTTCTTCCATTATTATAGCAGCATGATCTTGATTCGTTCCAATAACTGTACGATCATTATGGAAAGTATCGTAAATTGCAAATCCTTCACGTAAAAATTCTGGATTAGAAACAATATCAACCCGGACATTTTCTTTTAAATTTTTTTGAATAATGGAATGAACAAGTTCATTTGTTCCAACAGGAACGGTACTTTTTGTGACTACAATTACATCATGAGTAACATTCAGGGCTATATCTTTTGCTGCCTGCCTAATATATTTTAAATTAGCTGAACCATCAATATCTTGGGGGGTACCAACAGTGATATAAATGACTTCAGCTTTTTTTAACCCTTCGGTATAATCTGCTGTAAAGTGAAGTCGTCCATTTTTGATGTTTTTGGTCATTAATTCCTCTAAGCCCGGCTCATAAATAGGGGGAATTCCGGCTTTCATTTTTTTTACTTTTTCTTTATCTACATCAATGCAAATCACAGTATGTCCAATCTCAGCAAGACAAACACCGGTCACAAGACCGACATAACCTGTTCCTATAACAGCAATAATTCGCAATTATTATCGAACCTTTCTAGTTGTTTTTTGATTGTTATGGTGAACTAAGGCGGTGGGTTATCACCACTATATTTTGGAATTTAACGATTAGTGAATTTAAAAATAACAATACGACTTGTTATTATACGAATTTCTATTGATACATTTCTTTGGTTTGTTTTTCTGGAGCAGGGAAATCAACTGCGATCCATTCGACATTTTTATGTCGCAGTTCTTTAATTTCGGGTTTTCATGAACTGCAATAATTATTCACATGAAAAACAATCTTGAATAATAATTATTCAATTTTTTACAAAAGTTTTGGATTCAAAGTTACAGTATTATATTCAACCATGAATTATATTGATTATGCTTTAACCTATTTTTACTATTGAAAGTGATATCTTTCACATTCATTTTTGATTGACTTTTATGGAAGGCTGGGAGGCACAAAATTAGTATACAGGTACAGATTTTAAATTGCGTATGTTTACAGGAATACAAAGTTTGCTTCGAGTAATTGAATGACCGACCGACCAATAAAGTTATGCCTCGATAAATTAAGATTTATGCCTCGATAAATTAAGATATATGATTAAAAATTTTTGGGGAAAGTATGTCGATTAAGAAGTTATACTCTTTCAAATGATTAAAAAAAGAAAAAAGCCAAAAAGAATGCAATTTCGAGTAATATATCAACATAAGTTTAAAAATAAGCGTCGAGGAGTATGAGTGATAAATACCAAAAATGGCCAGAGCATAAAATCTTATGTCTTAATTGGATAACATTTTGGATGCGCTTGTTAAAGTAATAAGTTAACATATTCTGTTTCTTTATTATTAATGTTATGAAAGATTATCACAGTCAAAAATACTAGATAGTTCACCCAATGATTTATAATGAAGAAGGAAATAGCGGGTAAGAAAAGGGGACAGATAAGTTTTGAAAATGCTTAATCAAAATCACAAGCACAAGTTTCCCCTTTGTTTGGTTTTTTATGAAAATATAAAGATGTAATTTTATATTTCAATATACATTGTTTCATAGAGAGAGTTAGAAGTGTAACATGTTCTTAAATATCTTGGAATTATTTTTATGAATAGATTCAAATAAAGATCTTAAATAAATTCTTATTATACCCCATCCCCTTGTTTTCTAAATTCTTTATTATTTTTTTAGCATGAGGTCCATCAAATACTAGAATACCATTTATTTTTTTATCCATAAATTGTTGAAATGCTATATCTATATATTTATATAAATTTTCCTTGTTGTCATAGTTATACAGATATTCTAAAACAGTTATCAGCTTATTATTTTCAAGATTTTGATTAAAAGTATTACATGCTTTTTGTGTACCAAAAACAATAAAATTTGGTATTGAATCTTTATTTGAGTAACATTCTCTTACCAAATACTTTATAGCAATTAGATTTATTTCTTTATTTGTTAAAGCACTATTACTGCGGGATCGAGATGAAAAACGTATTCTGTAACGACATAATATTTCTGGGACATTTTCTATGGGTCCTAATTCAAGTAATTTCATGATTAAATCATAATCCTCGCAACATTTATAATTGCAATCATATCCTCCAGATTTTAATAAAGCTGCTTTTGAAATAGTGAGTGCAGAATGAACTACTGGACATCCGTTAAATTTTGCTCTGTTGATATCCTCTCTTGTAACCTTTGAATTGAACCAGTAATTAATACCCTTTTTCCATTCTTTGATACCTGGATTAATTTTATAATTTTCTTCCAAAAAAACTTTTACCAATGAACCTACAGCAACTAAATCAGAATTTAATTTTATAAAATTGATTTGCTTTTCAATTCTTTGAGGAAGACTTATATCATCAGAATCTTGCATTACAATCCAATCACCATTTGCTTTTTCCACTCCAAAATTACGTGCAAAGGCAACACCTTTATTTTTATCAAAATGGAAGACCTTTACGCGATGGTCATTAATTTGATCAAGAATTTCTTTTGTACCATCCAATGAACCATCATTGACAATAATTAATTCAAAGTCTTTATACGTCTGATTTAATATACTATCAATTGCATATTTTACAAAAGATTCACCATTATACACCGTAATTAAAACAGATACTTTCATTAAATCACCTCCGATTAAATAGAATCATTTTTGTATTTTCAAATTGTATGTCTGACATTCAGTTCCTTCAGATTGGTATATCCTCTTATAATCAATTACTGTGTCTACGTTTTTTTCCTTTTTTAGTCATTTCACCATTATTTCTAGCTAAAGACTCACAATAATTTAATAAGTTGCTAATTGCACTAACTTCATTGTGGGTAGTATACTTTAAATCCAATGGATGTGTACAAAACGATAAATTCATTGGAACATAGGTTTCATCATGCTGTAGAATTGCGTCTATACTTATGTTGAAGTTATTCTTTTTAAGTTGATTAAAGAGATCATACCAGTGGAAATTGTCACCTTCATTATACGTATGGGATGCGAGGGTATTAAGCCACCCAACAGATATTTTTGATTTTAGATGTTCTAAAGAGCGATAGGGAAAATGTCTTAATTTTAGTTGTTGTAGTACCTCCTTTTCTACATTATCTTTATTTAAAAATAGATAATGGTTACCACCAGAAATAGTAGCAGAGTAGGTTTCCCAAATTTCTTTTGAAACAACTACTTTTGGCCAATAATCTTTTATAGGACTTGCAAAAGTGATTCTTTTTGGTATGAACAGCTCGCTTTCATTTAGATGGATAGGGAAATAAGTGTACTCCCTTTCAAGATAAAAAACTTTTATAGTTGATAATTGGTCAACTAATTCTCGAGGGTTGTCAGAATAATTAGGAGCTATTAAAAACTCATCCACGTCTAATGGGAAAATTAAATCTGGATTGAACTGATTTAAGGTGTAGTTGATTAACTCTGTTGTTTTTGGTCCCTGGACATACTCCAGTGTATTATCTTGTCTCAAATATACAGAAAGACCTTCTGATTGTAATTGGGTAATTATATCAACCGTACGATCTGTGCTCCCATTATCTAAGAGTACAATGCCATCGAAAATATTAAGATGATATCGAATAAATGATTCTATAATATCTGCTTCATTTTTAACCATACATACACAAAATACTTTTTTCATTTCCTGCTCCTTAAAATTTATTTTACTTGGTGGTCAATCTAATTTATTCATTTCCAGATCCGTTAGTGTGGGCGTACTTTATTTTTTTAATAGGGTGTAATATCTATATTCTGAGTGGGGAACTAACTTAAAAAGCAATTGTTAAGTCTTTAGGAAAGGAAAAATCAGTTGAGTAAAGTGATTGTAATTGGAAAGCAGAAAAGCTGTTATAATTATGCAGAAAATGTGGCATTTAGAGGGTTACATGTTGCTAATGTATTTCATACAAGCATTAACACATGATCAGGGCTGCAGTAAAATCTTGTGAAGCAGAAGGTATTATTTTACTTCGAAAAATGAAAAATCAAATAAATTCTGCCACTATTTTTAGAAGAAGCGACTGAAATGGAATAAGGAATATTTTATTATATTTAATGTTTTGGATTAAAAAATAACGCCCGGACAAAATCAACCGGGCAATGAAAGTAAAGTCATATTTTACGATTTATTAAGATTTAGCTTCAACCTGTATTGCCGAATTGTTTCCTTCAATCCATCTTCCAAAGAAACCGTTGGACGCCAGCCTAAAAGTGCTTTTCATTTATCGATCACCGGTCTTCTGACCTTTGGATCATCTTGAGAAAGTGGATGTGGTGATCCTGCTGGTTGAGTTAGCTAAAGCCTTTATCAAATGGGCCACTTCTCCACAGGATTACCGATATTAATAATCTCTACGTTTGCCTCATCCTTTTCCATCAAAAGCTTTAAGCCTCTTATGGTATCGGTCACATAACAAAACGAGCGTGTTTGTGTTCCATCTCCATAAACTGTAATATCGTCTCCTTTTAATGCTTCAGTGACAAAATTTGTAATAACTCTGCCGTCATCATTGGAAATCTTAGCATTATTTTTTCTAGTCAATTCCATCAAATTCTTCGTGCCAATCGTATTCACATTAATGGTATCAAAAGGAGTTGCCTGATTTCGACGTGGAAATTGTTGGGCGTGTGGGTTTACCACTAGCCCTGAGTATGGCAAAAAAGGGACTTAAGGTAAATTGGTTTTGATATCAATTAAGAGATTATTAATGCATTATACAATAAGACAATGTCTTTCCGTGAAAAGGGTTATGGTGACTTAATTTGGGAGGTAAATATTGAAACAACAATTGACAAGAGTCGCCTTCGCAAAGTGGAGAATATAATTATTACAGTTGGGACCCTCTCCTGACCCAAATTGAGTCGGATTCATCGTGGGGTCGAAAACCACTGAATATACTAGAGCACTATTGGAAAAGAACACAGAAACTTGTTGTTGGTAAGGATTTTTTTCTAAACTTTGTCCAGAACGAATTACAAAGGGCAAGGCCATGGAGGAGTTGGAGCAGCTGCCGGAAAGCGCTGGATGTGAGGATGAAACGAGCTTTCAAATGTCCGCTAAAATTATTTCGCCATCTAAATACAGATACCCACCGAACAAACTACATTTCTGCCGAGTTAACGAAGTTACAAACATGAGCAAACAATAGATCTAAAGGATAAAACGATTTTCTTACTAGATACATGATTAAAAAAATACAGATGATACTCGGGACAGCCTGGTACCAAAAGTATATCGCTGATTCAGAAGCGAACCGAAAGCAGAGTGTTTTTGTTATATTGACGATTTCAAATATGGGCTTCAAATATGTTGTGAAAAAGCAAGCTGGAATAAAGTATATATTAATGAAATAACATGGAGAATATAACAATTCTTGAATTGATTAAACGTATTGCTAGCTATCTAAAATCTAAATGTTCATAATCAGCCATTACTGAGGGAACGACAAGAAGATGTCCGGATATCAGTAAGTTGCGCCGTTATTTTGATCTGAAAGTTTCAATAAATGAAGGATTAGTTAAGAAACTTGAAAGTTAGTCTGTGAAAAGAGGTTGTGAGGTAGGATGAATATCAAATATAGCGTTGTAATTCCTGTATATAATCGGAAAGAACAGTTACTTCTCACGCTAACTGCTTTCGAGAAACAAACCTATCCAAGGGGAAACTTTGAAGTCATTGTTGTGAATGATGGTTCTACGGATCATTTAGAAGAGTTTCTGAAAGATTATAGTTGTCCATTTAATTTTATCTATAGAAATATAGATTCACGTAAAGGTCCTGCAGCAGCGAGAAATTTAGGAGTTAAGGAAGCAAATGGAGAATACATTATTTTTTGCGATCCTGACTTTATAGTCTGTCCAAACTTTATAGAAATTCATGATCTCTATCATGGACGTTATAAACGAAGCGTGGTATCTGGAACTCCCCAATGTTTCAAAGGAGTATATACACATTATTATCCCCAATTTAAGGAGTGGGAGAAAAGAAGATGCTATGATGTACTCTCTAAATCAGGTCTATGGAAAGATGAATATCTGCAATCCCATAATTTAGTAGAAATTATTACCCAGCAAGATATAAGAGAAAATTTTTCCAATCTTTATCAGGTAATGTCAAGCTTGGATCAATTTTCTGAAAAAATGAAGACGGAATATACAAAAACAGATGTGGCACCATGGATTCTGTTTATTACACGCTGTGTTTCCTTGAAGAAAAAGTATATTTTAAAAATAGGTGGATTTGATGAAAATTTTCCCAGGGGTGAGGATTGGGAACTTGGTTATCGACTGCATAAACTATTAGGTCTCTCTTTTATTCCGATCAAAGAAACTGTAGGTTATCATCAAGAACATCCCTCAAGTTTTCGTTTAGAAGAAAATCGAAAATATTTATTTCAGAAACACGGGACTGAAGACCCAGAATTATCATTGTTGACAGTTTGGAAGGTGTGGGATGATGTACATCATTATAAAAATACACTACGCTTAATTCAAAAGTTTTACAAAAAATCAGAACAGTATAGGGATGTTTCTCACTGTTTAAAATTGGCATGTCGAAAAGCTGTGAATAGTAAGTACTTTTCATCATAAGGGCGGAATCAAAAATGAAATTTAGTATTATTATTCCAACATACAATAGGATTAAACAGTTGCTTCTCACGTTAGCCGCTTTTGAAAAGCAAACTTATCCTAAGGATGAATTTGAAGTATTAGTTATTGATGATGGGTCCACAGATAATACACTAGAGATTTTAAGCAATTACGATGCACCTTATAACCTTCGCTATTTTACTTTAAGCTCTAGAAATGGCCCTGGTGTGGCTAGAAATTTGGGGATACGTCAGGCAAGAGGAACCTATGTTATATTTTGTGATGCAGATTTCTTGGTATTACAGAATTTTATTGAGACCCATGATTTATACCATGCTAAACACCAAAATGCTGTTATATCAGGTATGCCAAATTGTTATAAAGGAGTTTACACTCAATTCTTTCCGGATTTTTCAGAATGGGAAAAAGGTGCGGCACGGTCAGTATTACAGCAATTTCAGCTTTGGGATGATGGTTATTTAAAATCAAAGGATATTGTGGAAATTATTACACAGGAGGATATCCGGAATAATTTTGGAAAAATAAATCAAGTGATGTTCAACTGGGAATTCATTTCCAATAAAAATAAAGCCGCTTTCTTACAGACAAATATCGCACC
The DNA here is from genome assembly GCF_018613105.1 of Bacillus sp. ISL-77. NCBI lineage: Bacteria > Bacillati > Bacillota > Bacilli > Caryophanales > Bacillaceae > Bacillus > Bacillus sp. ISL-77. The sequence goes on along the minus strand of NZ_JAGGQY010000087.1, from coordinate 6,509 downwards.
CTGGCTGTTATTTATCACTCGATGTGTATCGGTGGAAAAAACGGTTTTGGAGCAGCAGGGAGGGTTTGACGAGCGATTAGGAACTGGTGAGGATTGGGAATTGGGGTACCGTATATATAAACAGGGACTTTCTTTTGTCAGCATTAATGAAACAGTTGGATATCATCAGGAGCATCCTAGTGGGTATAGAAACTATGTAAAAGAAGAACCTTTCAGCAAAATTCTTCTCGAAAAGTTTGGAAAAAAAGATCCGGAGTTGCTGTTGCTAACTTTATGGGATTCTTCAGATGAGCTATGGAGGAATATAGGTGTCTATAAAAATACCTTGGCCATAGTGAACGAGAAAAAAGATTCCCTAAAGCATAAAGATATAGTTAAATCTTTATTAAAAGCTTGTAAGATTGCTTCTTCGAGATGGTTGAAATGAAATGGAATAAGAATAATTTGTATACCCAACAGTTAGAGTAAATCAAGGAGGAAGTCCATAAACTCTTAAATCGTATCAATTATAGTGGGAGGATCTTATATGTTGTTTTCTGTTGTCATGGCCGTTTATAACGGGGAGGAATATTTAAAAGAAGCCATAGACAGTATACTGCATCAAACATACAAGGACTTTGAATTTATTATTGTAAACGATGGTTCTTCATATAAAACTAGGGAAATATTAAATTTAATTGAAGATAATCGAGTTAGAGTTATTCATTTAGAAGTAAACAAGGGACTTGCAAATGCTCTGAATATGGGAATACAGAATGCAAATGGAGAATGGATTGTCAGGCAGGATGCTGATCATGTGAGTTATCCCCATAGAATAATTGAACAGGCGCAATCACATAAAATCTAATCCTGAGTCATTCTCTTAGGTAGTCACATCAAGTGCTTCTCAGGCAGGCCATCGGTTTCTAAAAATATATTAAAAATAGTGGAAAATTATCATAATGGTTTAGTAAACAGGGCAGACCTGAGAAAGGGAGCGTTTTAACGGATGTCCATTATCTCATGGGAGCTGTACTTTCTTAAAAGAAGCATTTTTCCGGGCAGGGCAATATGATCCAAAATATGAAATTGTGCAGGATTATGATTTATGGCTGAGAATGTTTGAATTAGGCGAGGTCGACATAGTTCCCCAAGTACAAGTATCGATGAGGAGCGATTCTCTGTCTCATAATAATAATTTAAATTTTGGTTACGAGTTGAATGTCATCTCTCTTAAATAAATACGAAAACAGTTCTTCCGGGATCATAAGGAGAAACCTGTGTTTTTAGTAATGGGACCCCACAAAGCGAGGGGAAATTTCATTAAAAATATTTACCCAAATGTTGAAATCAAATTATATGATTATGTTTATAAAAAGCTAGTAGACTATTGCGATGAAGCTTATCAATTATTCCAAGAGGGTAAAATACACGGAATTATTGTAATGGGGCATAGAGGTGATCATAAGATTGTGGATCTTTTACAAACGAAAGGCGTGGAATTTAATCAAAATTTATTTAAACTTACTAACTTCATTGTAAAAGATGTCTATTTCATCGCTCTTGAAATATGTGGGTGAAATAACATTACCGGTTAAACATATTTTTTTTCAAGAGGGCCTGAATCAGTAAAAACTTTGGCAAGCTTTATTTGTCTTGCTTAAAATTTTAAAATACTGATAAATATTTTAGGAGTAAAGGAATTAATAAAAAATTAAGAGGGGGCTCGCCCCCACTTAATATGATATTTGTGATTTTTATGATTGTTTTCAAAAATATTCTTAAATTTAATAAAGCTTAATAACATTTGAAACAATTGTTAGACAGACTCACGTACAGTTTTATAAGGGGGAAGCCATTAGCGTGGTTTCTCTTTTTTAATTATGTTTCTGGCAGAGTTGTTGAATGCCTTCTTTGAGGTTGATTTTGGGAGACCATCCCAAGGAACTTAATTTGTTAATCGATAATACGTTGAAACCGAGTTCCCCTGTTTTAGCTTTTGTATAAACTGGGGGTTTTGCACCACGATATAGTCGATAGATCAAGGTAAGAAGATCATTTAATGATGTTCCTTTGCCTGTTCCAACGTTGAAAGTTTCTTGTACCTGAGATTCCAATTGGCTAACCAGTATATTAGCAGCCACAACATCACTCACATGAATATAATCACGAATTTGCTCCCCATCGCCATACACAATGGGAGGCAAACCGTTTCGTAAACGGTTTGCAAATATAGAAACTACTCCAGATTCTGATGCAGGATTTTGCCTTAATCCATACACGTTTGAATAACGCAAAATGATTGATTGAAAACCGTATTGTTTTGCGTAGAAGTCAACATAAAATTCAGATGCAAGTTTGTTAATACCGTATGGTGATACTGGTTTAGTTTTAAAAGTTTCAGGCAAAGCTATTTCTGGAGTTTCACCGTAAACAGTACCGCCAGAAGAAGCGAATATAAATTTTTTTATCCCAACTTCGCCTGCTGCTTGAAGCAAACGAATTGTCCCCAGCAAGTTCGTTTCTACATCATAAATAGGATTGCTGACTGAAGATCTGACATTTACTTGTGCGGCCTGGTGGTTTATAATATCCGGTTTTTCTTTATGCAAACAATCTGCGAGTGTATTATCCAAAAGAGACATATTGATAAGACGGGCCTCTGGATTTAGATTAGACAAAGATCCAGTTGAAAGATTATCCAGTATAACAACTTCATACCCGTTATGAATATATTGGTCCACAAGATGTGACCCAATGAAACCTAATCCCCCTGTAACGAGAACTTTCAATTTTCTTCACCCTCTGTTAATTCTTTATACTTAAAAATTGTTTCCCTAATTTTATAAATAGTTGTTTAAGAAAGGCTGGGTACCGTCGGCCCAATGTTGAAGGAAAATACGGTTTTCTCTGTCCTTGTCCACTTGGTTGTGCATAGTTAGTTTACGGTTATTTTTGATCATTCAATAAAGATGTCATAATTTTCATTTTCAACTGCCATTTATTTAATATAGAAAGTTTTGGATAGTAAGAGAGTTTATTTGTAGGAATGTAAAGGAGGATCTGCCTAAATTAATATAGAAGGAGAAAGCAGTAAGAATTAATTTTTTCATTTAGAATAGATCTTTATTTTTTGTTGCAATCTTCATCAAGTATTTTCCATAATCAGTTTTAAGGAGCGGAGAGGCTAATGAAAATAACTGCTCTTCCGTAATAAATCCCTTCTTAAAAGCTACTTCCTCTATGCATCCAATTTTAATATTTAAGTTTTCTTCTAATTCTTTTACACATTGTGATGCTTCAAACAATGAACTATGAGTACCGGAATCAATACAAGTAAATCCTTCTTCCAAAACTTCAACATCCAGCTCGTCCATAAATAAATAGCTCTTGTTAATATCGGTAATTTCCAATTCTCCTCGTTCGGATGGTTTTAAATTTTTTGCTATTTCTACAACCCGGTTGTCATAAAAATACAATCCTATTACTGCGTAGTTGGATTTTGGATTTTTCGGTTTCTCTTCAATGGAAATAGCGTTGCCTCTTTGATCAAATTCTACCACTCCAAACCTTATGGGATCATTTACGTAATACCCAAAAATGGTAGCACCTGTTTTCTTAGTCATTGATTTTTGTAGTAGCTCTGTTAGACCATTTCCAAAAAGGATATTATCACCCAATATTAATGCAACATTATCATCGCCAATAAATTGCTCTCCGATAATAAAAGCCTGTGCAATCCCTTTTGGTGATGGCTCCACTTCATAACATATCGAAATCCCTAAGTCTGATCCATTTCCTAATAACTTCATAAATCTTAATTTATCTTGGGGAGTTGTTACAATTAATATTTCACGTAAACCTGCCTCCATTAAAATTGAAAGGGGGTAATATATCATCGGTTTATCATAGACAGGTAAAAGCGATTTTGAAATAACTTTTGTTAAAGGACTAAGTCGTGATCCACTGCCCCCAGCAATTATAATTCCTTTCAACTTTTTACTCCTTTCTTTGATGGAACTTCCTAGCCTGTTTGCCTTAATCATACTTGATAGCTTTTTTAGTAATCAAAGCTTTTATTTACCATATAAAATTCTTTGCCTCTTTATGGTATGCAATTAAAAGAAATTTGATTAGGACTTCATCATTACTAGGGGGAATTTGGCTATTTCCCCAAAAATGTGGTCAATTAAACCCATTTCCAAAGATATAGGTAAGAAATTATATGCACCAAGAGCGTTGAATGACTTTGTCTGAAAGAAAAATAAGCCCGGACAAAATCAACCGGGCAATGAAATTAAAGTCTTATTTTAGAATTACTTAAGATTTAGCTTCAACCTGTACTGACGAATTGTTTCCTTCAATCCATCTTCCAAAGAAACCGTGGGACTCCAGCCTAAAAGTGCTTTTCCTTTTTCGATCACAGGTCTTCTAACTTTCGGATCATCTTGTGGAAGTGGATGGAATGTGATCGTGCTAGTTGAGTTAGCTAAAGCCTTTATCAAATGTGCCACGTTTAAAATAGAGTATTCCACAGGATTACCGATATTAATAATCTCTCCGTTTGCCTCATCCTTTTCCATCAAAAGCTTTAAGCCTCTTATGGTATCGGTCACATAACTGAACGAGCGTGTTTGTGTTCCATCACCATAAACTGTAATATCGTCTCCTTTTAATGCTTGAGTGACAAAATTTGAAATAACTCTGCCGTCATCATTGGCAAGTCCAGCCGAATAGGTATTAAAGATACGGGCAACTTTGACCTTTGTTTGATATTGCTTATAGAACTCATAACAAAGCACTTCACCAAGACGCTTTGACTCATCATAACACGCTCTAGGCCCCCATGTATTGACATTCCCCCTGTAGGTTTCAGGCTGTGGATGAACTTCCGGATCACCATAAGCCTCGCTTGTACTGGTATAAACCATCTTAGCATTGTTTTTTCTGGCTAATTCCAGCATATTCTTCGTGCCAATCGTATTCACATTAATGGTATCGAAAGGGGCTGCCAGATAATATTTCGGGGAAGCAGGGGAAGCTAAATGATAGATTTCCGAGATATTTTGTATAGCAGGATGGGTAGCAACTAATGGGGAACAAACATCTATATTTATAAAAGTAAAGCGGTCTTCCGGCAGATTTGTTAAATTAGTCATTTTTCCGGATGATAGGTTATCAATTCCCACCAATATATTACCATCATCCAGTAAATCCTTTGCCAGATGAGATCCGAGAAAACCAGCAACACCGGTAATTAACACTTTCTTCTTCATGACTCACCTCTCGTTTTTAAGTTCACTAACATACTATGTAAATAGGAAAGAATGGAATAGGTGAAAAGGAGGGATAGAGTACATGATTTCAGTGGTTACATGCACTTCCAGGTAAGTACATGGCAGAAAATTTGATTGCCAACTTTAAAGGCAAGCGTAAAAAAGAAAGAGCAAGTTGTGATTTTTAAAAAAATGATATTAATGTTTTACCAAATGGAGGTGATATTCGTGTATATGGTATGGGTGGGGGAACACATTAGCATAATGCTTGAACTTTGGTGACAGTCTTAGGCGGTATAATGTAATTGCAAAATTTGATGACGATGGGTATTATTCCACTGATTATTTATTGATCTCCTTATTGCTGTTAACAAACATTGTCCAAAAAGAAATTTTGTAATGCAACATATTTGTTTTGAAAGAATTTGTAAAATTGAAATTCAAAAAATTTCCTGTGTGTATTTCCTAATTTAGAATGGGCTGCTTATTTATTTATTTAATGAACCTTCATCCGTGTAAGAAATAGAATATGAATATGTATATTTTTAAATTAATGGAAAGGAAGGTTTGTGTCCAAGCGAAAAGATTTACTATTAAAAGAAAAATGTTCTCAAAGAGGTGAATTACAGGTATGGCCTTATTTAACCCTACAGAAGGGGAAACTATATCAGGTTTCATAAAAGTAACTCAAAGTAATAAGCGTCCAAGTAATGTTATAATTACAGTAGGTAATTACGGTACTACCGGAGAAATTGGAGCCATCTGTTTCAATACAAAGAACACAGGAACGATTTATCTTCTGCCTCCGGGCGAAGGTTCAGAAACAGATATTAATGCAAGGCTAGACATGGACACTGTTGAACCAAAATGTTTTGGAAATTACCAAGCATTAATTACAGATCTTACCCCCCATCGAATCCTTCCTGGTCATTGTCAACATTTTGAACTTAGTTCTCCTTCATTTCCGTTAACTGAAGCTCAATTTTCACAACAAGCTAATGGATTATATTTTGAAAATTTGCCGGATGGATACGGCGTTTGTTTACCTGGGATATTTGATGTTTATTTTAAATCTAGTGAAACCGAGATGGAAACGGAGACCGAAATAGAGACCGAAACCGAAACGGAGACCGAGACTGAAACTGAAACTGAAACTGAAACGGAAACTGAAACGGAAACGGAAACTGAAACTGAAACGGAAACTGAAACGGAAACCGAGACGGAGACCGAAACAGAGACCGAAACGGAAACGGA
>NZ_JAGGQY010000086.1:0-7306 GCF_018613105.1 Bacillus sp. ISL-77 | reverse complement strand
GAAGTGAATTTTCATAGTAGTTTAAGTGTGATTAATATCTTTTTTATCCTGATATCGTTTTAGAGTTACAAAGACTAGTATTCCAAACGATAAAATAGTCCAAAAAAGATACATCTTCGTATAAAGACTCGAGAAAGAGTAGTAATTAGGGAAGAACTGATAACGGGTAAAACCCAGCATTGAGAGAACACTAATATATAAGTAATAGGAAAATTTAGCACCTATTGCTATCTCCAAACTATTAGTTGTAGCGGTTATATACGATAAAAGGATTCCTATAACAATATAACTTAAACCCGTATAAACAGGGTCCAAATCCATGAGATAAGGATCGAAATAAATAAGCAATCCTCCATTGATAAGACCTGCAATAATGGAGAGTACAATCATATTACTAACTTTTGAGCCAATCCACTGCATTAGGTAACTTCTTAAATAGAACTCTTCCATCAATGTTTGAATAGGTAAAAAGATGATTAATATCCCTAATACCTTTAAAAAGAGTTCCATGTTCAGTCTATTTAACCCATAATCACTTGGGAAAAGTAAATAGTCAAAAAATGTTGTTACACACATAGGTAACAATAAAATGAAAAACCCCCACCCAATCTTCCTCCAATTCACCTTTTTATTTGGTGTAATCAAGGTAAGCACACTTCTCCTATGAATCAGCAGCATAACCAACGCAATACCAATTAAACAAAAAACATTGTAAAGTTGAAGGAAAGAATAGTTGATATAAGGATTAAACGAAATAGCTTGGTCTAAATCAGGACTATAATAACTAGCAGCATTCCCGTCGTGCTCTACATACCACTTGTAGAATTGCGTAGATAATTTATCACTTAATACTAAGATGGTCAGTAGTAGCAAAAAAGAAATGATGTAATTCCACCATTTATTAATACCCCTATTAGTTTTAAAAAAATTCTCTTCCAAAAGTTATTCACCCCAAAAATGTAATGATAAGAAGAACTGTATCTTTGTATTAAGATTCCTTTAAAGAAAATATTCGTGGTTATTTTTCAAAACACCTTGTTGTTCAACTATCCTGCTACCGTTAGCACAATAAGAAAAATGGATCGCCGAAGCCATCCCATCTTTAACATAATCCCCTGTTAGTTGAAGAAGTAACATCCTATTCTATGATTTTCAAAAGAATCTAAAGATTAAGCATTAAACATACACCAACCACGATTAAAGCATAAGAGAAAATAAGTAAAAATCCTGTTGTATCTAAAGCGAAATCCACCATTACTGCAGCAATTACAAGAATTTTAACCCAAATACTCTCATTCTTCTAACTTTTGTATGCGGTTATCATTAACCATCCCAATATAATAGTTCCTATTACGACCATAATTAAACCAATTATTCTTATTGTCATAAATTTTTCCTTTACATATTTTAAGTTATTTTTTTAATTCATTTTTAACTATTCTGCCCCGTTAGCTGAATAAGAAAAAGCCACTAAAAGTGGCACCGGATCTTCAACTCATGCACCCGTTAGCTAAATACCTATTCAAATTTATTTCATTTAATCTCTTATATTGTGCCCTTATTTTAATGTCATGCCCCATTCTCTTTCCCAACTACGTAATAAAACATATCGCTGTATTCCCTTTGTTTTCAAAAGAGCGTTCCGTGCATGAATAAATGCATCTTCTTTCCGATTCTCTTTAACCAAAAGTTCTGTTGTTAATGCTTCCCGCATCCAAATTTTCGGATTTTGTTTAATATATGACCGAGCACCTTCAAAATCATTAATCAAAATTGAACGGGCTGCTTGGTAATAGAGAGTAAACGCTGACTTTCTCATACCGCTTAACAACTTTTCCATTTCTTCTGTTCGTTGGTGAAAATAGGCATGAATTAATTGGTGCTGTTTTTTTATACTAGGCAGGTGAAAACCTTGATTGATTTTTCTAATGGACTCGTCTACATCTTTTTCAATTCCATTAGCAAGCCCATAATAAAATCTGTAAAAAGGATTCTTTTTATTATTTAAAAGAATTTGTTCTATTTTTTCGGCATCACCTATTCCCCAATTTAATCGGAATATCGGAAATACAAGGAAGTATGCAACAATAATAATGACGAAAAAGGAAACAAGAGGTTCAGGAAAGTCTAAAAAACCCCCTATAAAGGAAATTACGAATCCAAAAATCGTCGCATATACTAATGATAACCAATTCATTTTTTTCTCCTTTTATTTTGTCTTTTCTAACTATACTGCCCCGTTAGTATAATAACTTGAACAAAAATAAGCGTTAATCCTTCTTGGATCAACGCAACTGTTAGTTCAATAACTACTTACAGTATTTGATATTACCTCTTAATTTACTTGGTCCCAATTTTTCAGTCTTGGAATTAGAAAGACGCACCTGCACTTCTACATTTTCCATTTCCGCTGTAATTTCATCAAATCTTCCAGCCCAAGTTGGACTATCTTTTTCTTTAGTAGGATAAAGCCTGAAACGCCAACTAATTTCACGAGGTATAAAAGCAAATCCTTCATAGCTATCGTAATTTCCAAAAGAGGATGGTTCAGGAAGATGTACCCCTAGAATACTTATATTAGTTCGTGCAAAACTTGGTGGGCGTAACTGCACTTTATAAACCAATGCTACCCCCTTTGCATTTTTAAGTTCTTTATCAATTGATTCCAAAACCATACTACAAGGCATAGTTGTCGCCTTTGAATATGAAGGGAAAATAACAAAAATAGAGACAATAAATATCACCAAAACAAGTTGTTTCATATAACACCTCTGATTAGGGGTACCGGTGAATAATAATTGGAGGAGGAGAATTAAAAATGAATCCAATCGTTGGTCTGGATGTGTCAAAAGGTAAAAGTCAGGTTCAAGCATTATTGGTTGGTTACGTGGTTAATTATTTTGTTTAATGGTCGTTCTTTATTTTCATAAAAAGTGGTTTATTAATATCCATAACAATCATTCTGCGCAAGGTTGAGAAATAAAAACCTCAAATTGCAAATGCCAGGAAGAGTGTAGGTTATCCTACACTCTTTTTTGGATTATTAATCCGTATATGCTTTTTCGCCCATAGTTTTTCAGTATAACCTGTCCCAAATAAAACTCCAGCCACAATAAACACAAATCCAAATAATTGTGAAGCTGTAATTGTTTCATTTAAGAAAAGTACGGAGAATACAAGACCAAAAAACGGAACAAAGTTATCAAACAAGGCGGCTTGCCCTGCCCCTATCTGCTGAATAGCTCCATAAAAAACAATATACCCCACTCCTGTTGACACCACCCCTGACACGATAAATAAAAAGTAAATAAATAAAGAGGCAGAAGTCATTTCATTGACTCCCCCAGGTTCAGTTATAAAACTGATGATCAACAAACCAACTGAGCCTGCTAGGGACATTATTGTGGTTAACTGTTTTGAATCAAGTGTTTCTGTTGCTTTTTTTACGAAAATAAAACTAATGGCTTGGACCAACATGGCAATAAATAAATACAGTTCTCCTTTAGATAATTGCATACTAATGAATGAACCGCCTTGAATAAAAAAGACACCGGTAAATGCAAGAATAATACCTATCATTCGCCACCTTGTTAATTGCTCACCTAAGAAGAGTGCGGCAAGTATTGCTGTTGTAAGCGGTACTAATGCGAGGATTAAAGAAGCATTAGAAGCATCAATCATTGTTAAGCCTACTGCTATAAGCGAGTGATGTAGAATGACACCAAATAACATTCCGAGCAGTGTATAAATCCATTCCCTTTTCGATAAACGACGAAAGGATTTTCCAATAACGATTATGATTAATGCTGTAATCCCAGCCATCATAATTCGAAATGCCGTCATTGTTTGTGGAGGTAAATCTTCCACAAATACTTTAATTATAACAATATTGAGTCCCCAAATAGCCGTGACAAAAAATAATAAACCATATGTTAGTAATAATCGTTTTTGATTCACAAGTTCCCCTCCAATTTTTCTCTCTGTATAAAATAATAATGGTGATGTTTTGTTCTAAGTATAAAAATACAAAGAACAGTGGGTTAAACTAAAGTGACTTTTGTATATGTTCTTTGAATAAAAAGAAAGTAGCAGCAAGCGTTGAGATGAACACAATAAGCCAGAGTGAATGAAGATATTAATAAAGTTTAGTTATTATAGAACATAAAATAAGAGCAGTGGTGAAAAATGCCCCACTGATCTTATCACTATTTCGATAAAATTTTTGTGCTCTGTTTGTATAATCTAATAAATTTAGTTTCACTAACAAATGTAGAGCCTAATAGCAATACACCACCAAGCATTTGAACAATTGTCATTTGTTCTTTCAGGATAATTGCAGAAATCAATATAGCTACAAATGGATCTACATAACTTAGCATAGCTATACTCTGTCCTTTTAATTTTTCCATACCAGAGAAAAATAACCAAAATCCAATCCCTGTATTGATGATCCCTAAAATTAAAATAAAAGGAATGGAAGAACTTGATACTTCAAAGATACCAAAGCCTTCAGTAAGGAAAACATATGGCATTAGAAGTAAAGTGGTTGTTGCAAGCTGAATGATGGTCAGCTCTAACTTTCCCATATCTTTAATAAATTTATTTAAAAGCAATAACGCAGCATAAAATGCAGCTGCGATTAATCCAAAGGAAAGTCCAAGTATATCATTTGATCTGGATGCACTCACGCCTTCTCCTACAATCATTAACATACCTATGATCGCTACACCAATACACACAATTTTTTTAATGGATAATTGTTCCCGAAGTACAAAGGGAGAAAGAATCATCACAAACACAGGTGCAAAGTAATAACCTAGCGTTGCATTGGCAATTGTCGTATGGTCATACGATTGATAAAGAAAAATCCAATTTCCTCCCAATGCGATACCTGAAAGAATCAAAAATAAAGCATTAGATTTAACTAAATTCCATGATATTTTTTTCTTAATCATGAAGAATACTAGCAGTAAAAATAAGCATCCTAGGAAACTGCTTAGTAAAGCTCTTTCGCTCGATGATAGATCAATGTATCGAACAACTAAACCAATTGTACCGAAAATAATCATTGATAATATAAACTGAATTTTAGATTTCATCGTCTACTCCTACGAATCTGCGAAACAGCTTATATTTCGCAAATTCTTAATCCGTTTTTAATATAAGTGATCACAAGACCTCAATAATATTCAAGGGTAGCAATACTTCACCGATTTGTGCGTATGCTTTAAATAAAGATATCCAGTTTACTCCCATTTTTTTGCATTTCGATCACTTTCGGAATGTGCTTTGCATAGGTTAGGAAGTTATTGACGATCAGCTCTGTTTTGACCTTCATATATCCGGTTGTCGTTCCATCACTACATCCATACCACTCTTCCAAAAGCACATCCTTATCGAAAACCACCTGCACAAGATTTTCCCTGTCCATTAAAACACCAAATACAGTAGCAGCTCCGATTTTTACACCCAGAATTTGTTCCATTAGTTCCGCAGGAGCAAAGGAGACGCGTGATATGCCGAGTGCATTGCTGAAATCTTTTGCTTTGAATGGTTTATCTGCGGTCGTTATAAATAAATAAAATTCTGTCTTTTTACTATTGCAGAGAAACAGCGTTTTTACCATTTTCATTTCCAATTTTTGATTGATCTCAATACAGTCCTCCATTGAAATTGCTTCATCTGTACTCACTCGTTCAAATGGAATCTGTAACTTTGTCAATGATTCATAGACCGTTTCTTGTAGATGAGACTTGTAGCTGTCTGGAGCTTTTTCCATAATATCACTCACAAAAAACATCGTTTTACACCTTTTCCTTTCCTAACTTGAATAATTAATAGTAAAAATATATCATAAACACATACATTACAAAAACGAATGTTTATCATGATATGTATGACAAAATCAGATAGGATGAGGAAAGAGATATGAATATCCAAAAATATATGGCATTTGTCAAAGCAGTAGAATTGGGTAGTTTTACAAAAGCTGCCGAAATATTGGACTATTCACAGTCTGGGATTAGCCGTATGATTAACGATTTAGAAAAGGAATGGGGGATTTTCCTTTTTGAAAGAGGACGTGCCGGTATCAATTTAACCTCGGATGGTTTAAAGTTACTGCCCCAATTAAAGCGAATTTGCAATGAGTATGAAATCTTAATGAAGCAGATCGAAGAATTAAATAATATGGAATCTGGGATGATTCGTATTGGGACATTTTCCAGCGTAGCATCTCATTGGCTCCCTAACATTATTAAAATTTTTAAGAAGGATTACCCAATGATAGATTTTGAATTTCTGCTTGGTGATTATACAGAAATTGAGAGTTGGATACTAAATGGGCGTGTTGACTTCGGATTTTTGCGGCTACCGACAAAAGCAGAACTTGAAACAATCTTTTTGGAACAAGACCGTTTGCTGGTAGTGATTCCACAAAATCATCCTCTTGCTAATTGCGAAAAGTTTCCCATCAACGGCTTATTAAACAGTCCGTTTATGCTGTTGGAAAAGGGGGCAAAAGCAGAAATATCTGAAATTTTTGAGAGGCACCATATTACACCACATGTTAATTTTACAACATGGGATGACTATGCCATTATGTCTATGGTGGAAAATGGGCTAGGAATCAGTATATTACCAGAATTGATATTACAGCGTATTCCTCACAAGATTATAGCGAAAGAGCTTGAAGTTCCTGCTTTTAGAAATATTGGTGTTGCTATGAGAGAACAAAAAACACTTTCCCTTGCGTCCAAGAAATTTTTAGAATATTTATCTTATAGGAACAGAAAGTGAATGAGTATGGTGGATCAAATTGTTAAAACACACATGACAGCCTGTTTGAAATGTTTCAAATCATTGGTTCGCACCTATCCGCTGGTCCGAACCTTTTATGATACTGAAGAAAATATTCAGACAGGCAACAATGCATGTTATTAAACATATAAATCACTAAATCCTTAGCAAACCAATGTATAAATAATAATTCCTAATTGTTTCTGAAGATCCTTCTTGCACTAAACTCCCTCGTTAGTCGAAAAAGAAAAAAAGATCGCCGCAGCGATCATTTCTTAAGCTCAAGCACCCTATAGTTTAAGTTATCATGAACGAAACTAGCTCCTTACTCGTAACACCGTAGGTTAATTTGGTTACACTGTTTACTGGAAAAACAAACCAAATCAGAGCTACATTACGAAAGGAGCTAGCTATTATGAAGGATACCATTAAATATGTAGGTTTAGACGTTTCAAAGGAAAAAATTGCCGTTGCCATTGCAGATGAAGGTCGTGAGGAGCCAAGGTAT
>NZ_JAGGQY010000085.1:0-25701 GCF_018613105.1 Bacillus sp. ISL-77 | reverse complement strand
AGTTTCTTAATTGAAACTAAAAATTTTTGTTTGTTTGCACGATTTTGTTTGTTTAGTTTTCAAAGAACAAATCTATTATTCTTGTTTGTCATCCAATCAAGTGATAGCGACTTTTATTATTCTAGCATAACACCTTTTTAATGTCAACTTCATTCGAAATAATTTCTTACATCTCTTAAACTATTTATTCCGTAGCAGCGACAATGAATATCATACTACCCCATCACTAATTCGTCAACCATTTCTTTTCGATTTTTTTATAAATAGGCTGTGTTAAACTTGGCTGTTGATTTCCGCTTCATGCGCTTCGCTCCAATCAACATGGGCCAAAATCAACAATGATCTTTAACTTAGCCATAAATTAAATAGCACTTTGTAATGGGAAAATCAAAGTTTATTAAATAGGTTTAGATTAAGAATTAATAGGAAAAAATACTTTAGTATTCCGTTCTTATCATAAAGGAGATGACTATAAATTGAGTATGAAAAAAGACGATGAAAGTGGATTGATTACTCCTGTGGAACAAGAGCAAAATCAATCGGTTTTGGATGAGAAATTGCCTGAATTTGATGTGATTGGAACCGCACTTAACGATGTTTAATTCGAAAACCCTTTGAAAAAAGAGAAATCCTCTTTTAATGCAAAGGGTTTTTTCACCTTTTAATTGCCCTTAATATGACGGCTTCCCCGACGAAGGAGATAATTTGATTATCCCTTATGGTAATTTTAAATTTCTCTTTTACTTTCGGGGATGCACTAAGGATGAATTGAGTTAATTTATCTTTTTCATCTTCAGGTAAATTCATGCGATCACACCAAGGTTCGTAATGAAAGGTTTTTTCAAAGCGGTGCCATTCAAAAATTTCAAAACCGGAAATTTCAAGCATCTGGAGCCATTCACTTTTCTTCCAAGCCCGGAAATGACTGTAATCCCGCCATTTTTCGATGGTATTATAAAATAGATCATAGTCCTCTTCCTCCGGAACGACATTATCATCAAGTAAAAACTGACCTGATGGCTTGAGAACGCGGTGGACTTCTTCCACAAACTTATTTACATCCGGGAAATGATGTGGAGCAATCCGGCAAGTTACAATATCAAATAATCCATCAGGAAAGGGAAGAATTTCTGCATCCCCAACTTTAAACTCGACATTTTGATGTCCATTACCTAAGATATATTTTTGAGCTGCCACTAACATTTCAGGTGTCAAATCTAATGCCGTTACTTTTTTTACACAAGATGCAAAAGCATTGGCAGTATGACCACCGCCTGTGGCAACATCCAATAATTCTTCTTCACCGGTCGTCATCGCCATTTCTAAAAGCTTTTGTAAGTCATTGCCATCTTTGTGGATAGCACTACTAACATAGGAATCTGCACTTTTTCCAAACTGTTGTTGTACATCCTTTTTGATATCCATGTCATTTCCCCCTCCGTGACTTCTATTTAATAACTATAAAGCAGTTACTTCATAAAGAAAATGACAGGTATTTTATGTTTTACAATAAGAAAAACTAATCGGATTTATCAATCCATTTCAAGAATTACCGGGCAGTGATCGCTCCCCATCACATTGCAATGAATATCCACATTCTTGAGTCGTTCCCGCAATCTTTCGGAAACAATAAAGTAATCAATCCGCCAGCCAATATTTTTTTCCCTGACTTTTGCCATGTAGGACCACCAGGTATAAGCACCTTCCTTCTCCGGATTAAAATGACGATAGCTGTCAACAAAGCCTTCAGCAAGTAAAGAGGTCATTTTCCCACGTTCTTCTTGCGTAAACCCGGAATTCCCATTATTGGATTTTGGATTTCGCAAGTCAATTTCCTGATGGGCGACATTCAAATCCCCGCATAAGACGACGGGTTTCAGTTTATCTAATTCCTTCAAATGCAGTAGGATCCGATCCTCCCAGTCCAAACGATAGTTGATTCTCGCTAAATCTCTTTGTGAATTAGGGGTATAGACATTAACTAAGAAAAAGTCGTCAAACTCTAATGTAAGAATTCGTCCTTCTCCTTCAGTCTCATCCGTTCCTACCCCATATCGAACAGAAAGCGGTTTGTTCTTAGTAAACACCGCCGTACCAGAGTAACCTTTCTTGATTGCATAATTCCAGTATTGGTGATATCCAGCCAACTCAAGACTAATTTGCCCTTCTTGCAGTTTGGTTTCCTGCACACAAAAAATGTCTGCATCCACTTCATCAAAATAATCCAAAAAACCTTTTTTAACACATGCCCTAAGGCCATTAACATTCCAAGATACTAGTTTCATGCTAACTATTCCTTCTCCCTTGCTAACTGGTTATTTAGTAGTGTTTGATAGGAGACATTTTATCAGTTAAGGAGGATTTGGGAAAGAAATATGAACCCCCATAAGATGGATTATTAGTCCAACTGATGGGGGGCACTTCAGTCAGCTGCCTTTTTTATATGGTATAAAATACTTTTCAGGTAATTTGCCGGAAAACAGCTTGGAAACAGGGACTATTTTTATATTTCGTTTATTAAATTCGTCTATCGCCTGAAAGACACCAATCGAACATATTTTTCCGGTTATACCTACATGCCCAATAGCAATACCTGTACCTTTTATTTCAGTAACCTTCGCTAGTCTAATCATTTGTTTTCGAACATGCGCTGAAGAGGATATGTCGTCTAGAAATACATCTCTTTTAAGGATGGGTACACCCAGCTCTTTGGCTATTTCGGGAAATTTCGTATTTGGACTAGTGGCACTATCGATAATAAATAATCTTCTTTCCTTAGCAACCTCAACAATTGCACGAACTATTTCTTTATTTTCAACCGCAAGTGAGCCCATATGGTTATTGATGCCTACAGCATATGGAACATCTTTTATCGCGTCCTCTACAATTTGTCTTACTTCGGCTGGTGAAAGGTCATTCGTAATTGGCCTTGGCCCAAGCCAAGATCTTTTTCCTCTTTTTGGTTCCATGGATAAATGAATCATTACTTCGATGCCATATTTATGGGCCCATTCCGCATGTTCTGTCGAGTGTTCTGAAAACGGCATGACTGCAGCAGTAATCGGAATTTCTCCTTCAAGGAAGTCACGCACACCACCCGTTCCACCGCCGAAATCATCAATGATAATCGCAGCCTTTAGTTCTTTGGGTTCATTTTTTTCGGCCGATGTCGGTTGTTGAAATGTAAATACCATGAATGGAATAAGCATATAAATAAACTTTTTCATAAATGACCCCCAACTTTGATTTTAGAGGTTAATTTGCCCTAAGTGATCATAAATTAGACAAAAAAAAGAGAGCTGCAAGAGCCCTCTTGAGTTATCTATTCTTGATCATATACCTTTACTTCTACCATTTTATCACCATTGCGCATGGATTTTGCAGTTTCAAGCCCAGAAGTCACTTGTCCAAACACGGTATGCACACCGTTTAGATGCGGCTGTGATTCATGAACGATAAAGAATTGGCTTCCTCCAGTGTTTTTGCCTGCATGTGCCATGGATAATGCACCAGGTACATGTTTGTGAGGATTCCCTTCTGTTTCACATTTAATTGTGTAACCAGGTCCACCAGTTCCACGACCTTCAGGACAGCCTCCTTGACTTACAAATCCAGGAATAACTCGGTGGAATGTTAATCCATTGTAAAATCCTTTGTTAACCAATGATTCAAAATTCTCAACTGTCCCTGGTGCTGCTTCTGAATATAAATCAAATTCAATTTTTTCTCCGTTTTCCATCAAAAAATGACCTTTTTTCGCCATTGAAAACACTCCTTTATGTAAAAATCATTTTTATCATACACTTTTCAAAAAAGAAATGAAAGTTTGAAACACCAAATTTCTTCCTTTCAGTAATATTTCTCCTATGGTTGTGGTAATATAATAGTACCCCTTCCGAACATTCGCTTGTTGCGGGACACTTAACCAATGTACGGACGGAAGGGGCAAGGTGTAACAAACTGTTGCATCACGAAAGCCGAGACGAAAGTCTCGGCTTTTTGTATGTTAGCCTTTTCGTATAGCCATCCAAGTGTAGAAAGAATAAAGAATCGTTAAAAATAACAGGTAACCAAAGAACGTGTAGAGATGTGACCAGTTCTCAGTGTGGTCAAACCAGCCGAACACTTCCGTTAATTTTTCTAGAATGGGCATCAAAAGACTAATAAAGACGATCAGGCCTAGTTTCCCCCATTTATTCACCTGGTTCATCATTCGCAGAAAGACGAATACTAACACCGGCAGCACCACGAGTGTAAATACAATATTGATGGAGAAAATAGTTGGCAACGGCCTCACGGGGAACCGATATATGTGTTTCCCAACGAAAAAAAGATCTAAATACGTAGCGAACAAGGAAGCCAAAAATACGGCTGCGAGGGATGGGTTAGTCCAAAATCGATATGGCTTTTTTGGCGATGGCAGCGAGCTCGAGTCGTTCAAGTGTTTTACAGTATTCATTTTTAATCTCCCCGTCAATTTTTTCATTGTCATCCATTAAATAATCCACAACACGATCATCTTCAAACCAGTCCCCTTTTTCAGCCTCCGTTTGACTTACATTCTTCCAAGCGTATTCAAGGGCAGGACTATAAATTTTCCTTGCCCGCGGCCTGAGCTGACAGGCCTTTAAGCGGGTTTGATAGGCAAAACCAGGTATTCCTTCGTTGATGTTATTAAAAATATGCGGCCAGTAATCCTTTCTGGAGCCTGAATGTGGATGGGTTTTAGCCCATTCCAAGACTAGTTTTAAACGCTCCTTGTTTTTAAAAAGGACATCATATAATCTTTTTCCAAGTAAAATTCGTTCATTCAATGACTCAAACTGATGAAGTGTTTGCCCAGCTAGGTTTCTTTTTCCATAGGGAAAGAGGATATGGTTAAAAGAAAGCAGGTCCTGGAGAATAAATTCAAATTTATTTAACACTCCTTTTTGATAAAGTGGATTCTGAACCACCCTTTTTTCCAAATAACTCTGTTCATTTATTATCAACGCAATGGCGAGAGTATAGGTTTCTTGATAAAGCCAAAAGTGATTCCAAATCGTTTCCATAAAGGTAGAAATATTTAGATAAGAACTTAAATGAAATAACGGTTTATGTTGCTTTAAGCTTTCCCTATACAACAAAAATTGCGGATAGACGTCTTGGAAAATGAGCCAATTCCCACGCTCTAAAAAAGCAAAAAAAGTTTCTCTTTCTTTTTTCGAGAGTAAACGGGTGAGAAATTCTCCCTTAAGGTCGGTCATATTCCACCCCCCGTTCCGTGAGACCATATGCCCGAGAAAAGCCCAATGGATTTCAGGGAAGTGAAGATAAAAGTCAAGGTATGCCTTCGTTCTAGTGACATTATTTAAGTTATGCTCCTTTGTCTCAGTCTTTATTTGTTCTAAAAGGATCGCTTCCCCTCTCGTTATTTTTGGCGGCAAACCTGATTGTTTGCCCTTCATTTTTAATTCTTCCCTTATATATTCAAGTGGTGACTTCTCGCGATTTCTCTTAAAAAATATGGCACATTACCTCCTTTGCGTATTCTCCTTCTACCTATGGAATATGTATGAATGAGAATAATTTTCTGGGAGAGGAATGAGTACTTACTTATGAGCAATACAAAAAAAGGCATCGATTGGATTATTAAGAAGCTTCGGAAAGACCAATCTCCCGATGGATCTTGGAATTACCCCTTTGAAACAGGACAGTCAACAGATGCCTATATGATCATTTTATTGCGGACATTGGAATTAAATGATGAAGAATTAATTCAAGGCTTGGTTTCGAGGATCATTAGTAAACAGGGTGAAAATGGAGCATGGAAGCTTTATTATGATGAAGGCGAAGGGAACCTCAGCGCGACAGTGGAAGCTTATTACGCCTTATTATATTCGGGATATGTTAAGAAGGATGACAAACGATTGCGGGCTGCGAAAAGATTTATTGTCTCCAAAGGCGGCTTAGAAGAAGTTAGTATCTTTACAAAAGTGATGCTTTCTTTAACCAGTCAATATATATGGCCAGATTTTTCTCCTCTTCCGGTTGAATTCTTACTCTTGCCACACTACTTTCCGATTAATTTCTATTCCTTTTCTGTCTTTGGCAGAGCCAATCTTACTCCGATTATTCTTCTCGCCGACAAAAAGTTTTTTATTAAGACAAAGAAAAGCCCTAATCTTTCAGGACTACATCTACACCGTAATCAGGAAAAACCTTGGTTTCGATCTGCTGAATATCGTTCCTTGTTGTCATTTATCGAGGAGGGAGTTAAAAGATTAATGGGTCTACCCGAGCAGCTCCATCAGCTAGCGATAGAACGGGCCAAAAAATATATGTTGGACCACCTTGAAGCAGATGGCACCTTTTACAGTTACTACAGTAGTACCTTTTTAATGATTTTCGCCCTACTCTCCCTAGGATATAAGAAAACGGATCCGGTGATATCAAAGGCCGTGAAAGGTTTGATTGCAATGAAATGCGATATCAACGGAAGCCCCCATATGCAGTACACCACAGCGAATGTATGGAATACCTCATTGATTGGTTATGCCCTCCAGTCAGCTGGTGTTTTAGCAGACGATCCAATGGTCATGAAGGCCAATCGTTACCTGTTAGACCATCAGCATCATAAATTCGGGGATTGGGTAATTCATAATCCAAAGACAATGCCCGGCGGCTGGGGGTTTTCCGATATAAATACGATGAATCCGGATGTCGATGATACAACTGCCTCGCTCCGTTCTATTTCAAGAATTGTTCCGCATGAAAGACATGCCTGGGACCGAGGTCTGAGTTGGCTTTTATCCATGCAAAATGACGATGGGGGCTGGGCAGCGTTTGAAAAGAACATCAATACAAAGTTATTCGAATTCCTCCCAATTGAAAAAGGCGAATTTTTACTAACAGATCCTTCCTGTGCAGACATCACAGGGCGAACCTTAGAATTTTTGGGGAATTACACGAATTTATCAAGAGACCACAAAGCGATCAATAAAGGGGTTAACTGGCTTTTGAAAAATCAACTGAAGGATGGTTCTTGGTATGGAAGATGGGGGATTTGTTATTTATACGGAACTTGGGGAGCAGTAACTGGTTTATTAGCCGCAGGGGTCCCTACTAGTCATACAGCAATCCAAAAGGCTGTGAATTGGATACAAGGGATTCAAAATGAGGATGGCGGCTGGGGAGAGTCATGCCATAGTGATAGCGAAAAAGCATATGTGCCATTACGAGCAAGTACATTAACGCACACAGCTTGGGCACTCGATACCCTGCTAACCACTTCAGAAGAACCAACCACACAGATTCGAAAGGGGATTTCCTATTTATTAGCGTCACTTGAAAAACAAGATTGGATCACTAATTATCCAAAAGGTCAAGGAATGGCCGGTGGTTTTTACATTCACTATCACAGTTATCGCTACATTTTCCCTCTCATGGCTATGTCACATTATCATAAAAAATTCGAGTCGTAAAAAGAACAAAACATCGACGGCATTAGTTTAATTTCCGTCGATGTTTTATTGAGTTAGGATCGGGACAAGCCCTTTATAGATATCAACAATTTCCTCCATTTTCATTCGAACCAGACCACTTGAAGAAGGTGCAACGAAATCAACCACTCCAGGTACAAATCCGTTGGGTTGCTTTCCCCACTGAATCACTTTTAAACCACTGTATTGCTGGTAAACTCCCTTTCCAACAAAGCAAACTACTTGTGGCTTTAACTGTTCGACCTTTGTCTTTAAGATTTCTCTTCCCTCCACGTACTCTTCTTTCGTAATTTCATCCGCTGCCTTTGTCGGCCTTTGAACGATATTTGTAAAGCCATATCCTAAATCTAAAAGTTTCGCATCTTCAGTTGCGTCATATTTCCTCGGCGTTAACCCCGCTTCATACAAGATCCTCCAAAAACGATTGTTGGGATTAGCATAATGATGCCCTAGTTCACTAGAGCGAATGCTTGGATTAAAGCCAACAAATAAAACCTTTAAATTTTCCTTGAGATGATCACTGATGGGTTTCATAAAAAATCTCCTTATTTACCTAGCCTTTTTAGATTTACCAATTGTTCAATCGTTATGTAATATTTACTTTATTTAGTGCCGCTCAATGTTAATAGTGGTAATAATACTTGCTAGTAGTCCAACAATCGCTACGATGATCAGTGAATAAAAAAGTTTCACATCCTGAAGGAGAAAGAGACCGGTAATAATAATTACGGCATCCATCGCAAACATAATGACTCCAACATTCACTTTTGACCATTTGGCAATGATTAGTGCTAGAAGGTCCATACCGCCTGGACTAATATGATTTCTAAGCATTACCCCAACCCCACTCCCAATAATCACAGCTCCTACAATAACACTGCTAAGAATGGGTAGATGAAATATTCCATTTAAAGGCATGAATAATTCAATCATAAGACCGGTACAGAGCGCTCCTATTACACCATTGATAAAATAAATGGGGTCAGATTTAAAGGCGAACATATAAACGGGGATATTAAGAAAGATAAACGTGATTCCGGTTTTAAAACCCCAAATATATTTTAACAACAGGCTAATACCTAAAAATCCTCCATTAATTAAATGCAAAGGAAGAATAAACCCGTTAATGCCAATCCCAATCATGGTGCTCCCAAATCCGATTATTGCCAATTTTTTCAGCATGTGATCATCCCTTGTCCAAGTTCTTTACTACCACTAATATGAAAGATAGTGGTACTTCATTCAAAGGGATTTTCTTTTAACCCCAAAAACCGAAAAAACGGAGACGCAAAGGACTCCGTTTTTTAAGCAATCGCTGTTCGATTTGGTTTGGATTTTCGGGCTTGTTTTACTAAGGAAACTAATATCGTTAAAATGGGTAAAATCCATAAAAATAGCGCAAATGGCAGATAATCCATGATCGGTATACCAACGATCGTGCTGCACATGATGGCGAGAACACTCCACGGGACTATCCCCGGAAACAGCATCGTCGAATCCCCCATCACTCTAGCTAGCTCTTCTTTTCCATAGTTACTAGACCAATGAGGAAGGAAGGATCTCCCTGTTAGAATAATGGGCAGGGTTTGATTTGCTGCTATTAAAGTGATCAAAAATGTCGCCAAAAGCGTTTTAAGGGTGTCACCAGTCAGAGATCGAGATGATTGTAACCATTTATCTAAATAAGGCTGCATGACATTCATTTCTTCTAAAAGGCCATTATATGCCCCTGCCAAGGCTAAAAATAGGAGCAATTCGTACATATGAAGGAATCCTCCCCCAAGCCCACCAATGCCATGCCACAAAGAAAAAACGAGTTTTGTATATGAAATTCCACCGAATAATGCAATCACCGAAGCTGATAGAATACTAGTTAAGAAAGCATAAATGATACTAAACTGTAAAAGGACAAATACGATTAAGATGATTGGCGGGATTAATTTAATCACTGAAATTTCATGTAAACTTAGTGGTTGGGTATTTGAAGCAGTTGTTTCAGAGATCAGATAGTCAGCCATTCCATAAAAGCAAAAGCATAAAATAATAGCCAAAAGCGTGGTGACAAGCATCGCATTCCATTGTCTTTTCACCGGCAATTCAACCGTTTGTGACAAAAGTTGATGGGCACTTGAAAACGGCGAGGTCCGATCGCCTACAAACGCTCCTGAAACCAATGCGCCAGCCACCATTTCAACAGGAAGGTGAAGAACGATTGCCGTCCCAATAATAGGTATGCCAATCGCACTCAATGTCCCAACAGTCGTTCCAAGTAGCATCGAGAATACCATGGCGCTTAGAAAGGATAAGACAAAAAAATGATTTGGGATGATAAAATGCAAGGCGATTTTCACCATTTGCTGAATGGTACCTGATAAGTACCAAGATGGCAGCAAGAAACTAACCAAGAAAAGAATTAAGATGACAATTTTCGTTTTATTCACACCCAAAATACTAATATGTAGAATTTGTTTTATCGATATCTCTTTTTTCTTTGCTAACCAAACAAGCATGAGGTAGCCTGGAAAAAAACCTGCCACAAGTGGGTGATGAAAGATAACTGACCAAACCACCCCTGTCAAAGTAACGATTAGAAGGAGCAACACTTGCTTTAAAGAAAAATTGATATCCATACGAACCCACCCTTTAATTAAAAAGCATCTCTTATTATAAGGAAAAATGACCCTTCCGAAAAGCAATAGCTTGCCACCAATATAAAAAGAAGCCGCAAAAAGACGGCTCCATTGTTACGCAAAGGTATTATAAACACTTTCACACTCTGCCGCAGTCGGTTGATAAAAACAATGCAGTTTAAACCTAGCTACAAAAGGTTGATTATACCATGTTTGCGGGCAATCTCCGGGTGGCTTAAAATACCATAGGCTGAATTTTGCCGGCCAATACCTTTCACCATTAATGACTTTTTGTGCCAAACGCTTTTCTGCAGTCCTAGCTCGTTGATAAAAATATCCTTTTGTCGTTGCTTCAAATGCATGTGGTTGATAAACCATTTGTGGTATTGTTCGAAGACCTTTAAAATCAGAACAGTTTGCACGAAGTCTGTTTATTCCTACGTTTCCAACAAGGAGCATTCCTTGAGTGCCTTCCCCTTCAGCTTCGGCTCTAAGTAATCGCACCATACGAATAACAAGAAATAGCGGAAACCACAGGGTTGTTTTATTACTTGGTCAAACAACCTGACGATCATTCCGCCAACTTGTCACTTTATCTCGCCAACCCGCTTAATGAAGGTACTTTTTACGTGAACCGAGCCTTTTTCGGTAGACAAACTTTCTAAAATCATCCTCCTTTAGATTCCCATCATAAACTAAAAAAAGTAACGATTGATATTCTGGAAATCGCTCCATGACGAAAAGGGCGAACTCCTTCCGTTCGCCCTTTTGTTTCAATTTAAACTCTTCCTGGTTAATAATATCTTCAATCTTCTTTTGGTAATATGCTTTCGTATCTTCCCACTTTTCCTTGCGATTCTCCAAAACATCTCGGGCATATTCAGGTAATTTCTCAATCACAAGATCAATATAGCCTTCAGACCACATAATCATTTTATCCTTTTCAGGGAGTTCAAAGACCATATTCATCAACTCAAGATCATCCACTGTATCGTTTGCTGCATATTTCCCGACCCGATTCATCTTGCTATTCACCTCTTGATTGTAGGGTTAAACTTCTTCTAGTGTATTTTCAATATCATATCTCTTCTTCTTGTTCTCTAGCCAGGTTGTGTACTCAGAATCGATTTTCTGATCAACTAAAGTTTCTTTAATTTCTTCCTTACTGTCATTATAATTTGCTTCTTTTGCCTTCTTTTTAGCCTCCACTTTAATAATATGATACCCATATTCAGTCTTTACTGGCTTACTTACTTGGTCCACTGCCAGTCCAAAAGCCACATCTTCAAATTCAGTGACCATTGTCCCTTTGGCAAAATATCCAAGGTCACCGCCTGAATCCTTCGTGCTATCATCGGTGGAATAATCTTTGGCTAACTCCGCAAAATCCCCGCCATCGTTGAGCTTTTGTTTGACCTCATTAGCAGTTTTTTCATCGGCAACCAGAATATGACTTGCTTTAATTTGCTCTGCATCGGCAAACGAATCCTTATTTTCATCAAAATAGGTTTTCATTTCCTCCTCGGTAATTTCTATTTGAGGCTCCAGTAATTGTTTGATGGTCAAATAATTTTTTAGATCTTGTTTAAGAAAAGCCAAAGTAGTATTGTTGCTTTCAAGCGCCTGTTTAAATGCTTCTTCGCCGCCATAAGAGGCTTTCAGTTTTTCAACCTCTTTATTCAGGATACTGTTAGTAATATTTATTTTTTGTTTTTTAGCCTCAGCAGCCACAATTTTATCGCCAATTATTTTATCAACTGTGGCAGCACCATACTGTTCGACCATTTCACTATAAAGATCGTCTTTGCTAATTGCTTCACCATTAAACTTTGCGACCGTCTCATCCTTCTTTAGGGCGAAACTTAGCGAGATACCCATTGTAATTAATAACACTAGTATGATTAGAACAGTCTTTTTATTTTGCTTTAATAAGGACATTTTTCTAGCTACTCCCTCCCATTATTCCGACAGTTTTACAATTATCGTCATTTGTTTTCCTTCGCGGTAAATACCAAATTTTATTTCAGCGCCTTTGCTAACTTTTGTATATAAATATTTTCTTAAATCTGAAGAACTGGTAATCTCCGTTCCATTCATAGAGACAATAATATCCTTTACTTGCAGCCCAGCTTTTGCAGCTGCTGAATTAGGCTCAATGTTTGTCAGCAAAACACCTTTTGTTGTGTTATTCGGCATGTTTTGCCAGTACATTTGTGGCACTTGATCAAGATCTGCAAGTCCTACCCCAAGATATGGACGGTCCATTTTACCGCTTTTAATTAATTGATTCACAATTGGAATGAGGTCATTACTAGGAATCGCAAAGCCTAATCCTTCGACACCACTCTCAGAGATTTTCAAACTATTGATCCCAATCACTTGCCCCTGTGGGTTAATTAACGCACCACCACTGTTCCCTGGATTGATCGCTGCATCTGTTTGAATGACATTGGTGTCCCAATTTCCTGCTGATGTTGTGATAGCAATGCTTCGGTTCGTTGCACTGACAATACCTTGCGTGACTGTCCTTGAGAGATCGAGTCCGAGCGGGTTTCCAATCGCATAAACCTGGTCGCCAGGGCGGAGTGTGGATGAATTACCAAAATCAGCAGTTGCCGTCACGTATTTAGCGTCAATTTTTAAGACCGCAAGATCCGTTAAGGCATCTGTGCCAACAACTTCTGCGGTCGCCTTTTCACCGTCAAACAAAGATACTTCAAGTTTCGAGGCCCCTTCTACTACGTGGTTATTGGTGACAATATACGCCGTGTCATTATTTTTTTGAAAAATAACTCCCGAGCCAGATCCGCTTTCCACACTTTGTGATGTGTTAGGGTTTCCATATAAATTATTCTCTTGTTGCTGATAATTAACGATCCCTACAATGGCTTTTGATACATTTTCAACCGTATCCGCAATCGAATTAGAAGATGCGGCTGTTGGCTGAGCCACCACTGGTTTGACAGATGTTCCTTGTTGTGAACTTATTGCCCCTTGATTCTCCACCTTCGGAAAATGATTTTTTATGTAGTCTGTATGTGGCAGAATCACTAATGTCAATACAGACCCAATTACCCCAGCGGCTAGTGTGGAGGCAAATCCTCTTACATTCCGTTTTTTCTTATACTTTTGATCAACTTGGCTAGTCGTACGCGTTTGATCCATTTCTAGAGGTAATGTCGCTTCTGTGGTTGGGTCGAATTCGATTGGTTCTTCTTGTTCCTCATGATTGACAAAATCCTTCGTCTCTACTGTTACGGTCGCATCGACAGCATGCGAATTTTCTTCGGTATGGCTGAAATTGATTGTATCTACTGCTTGTTCTTCAGCTTTTGTATTTTCAGTCATTTCAGATGAATTAGGTTGATTTTTTTCGAATTCATTTTCATTTTTCAATTCCATCTCACTCAATCTCCTTTAAGGATTTTCTAACTTGTCTTTACTTTAACTGACAAATCTTAAGAAATTATTAACAAACTATAACGGCTTTTGGAAATATCCAAGAAATATAATCGCAACTGCGCAAAAAAGCTGCAGGCATCAGCCCGCAGCTTCTAAATACTCCCTCTTATTTTTGAAGTCGAATCACAAATTTTGTTCCTTGTCCTTCTTCACTGAAAACATTAATTTCTCCATTATGAAGTAGAACCAATTGCTTTACGATTGAAAGACCTAACCCAAATTCACCATAGGGGTTACTGGTTCTGGAAATATCAGCTTTATAGAAACGACGCCAGATGTTTTCGATATCATTGGGATCAATGCCAATTCCCGTATCTTCCACTTCGATAATAGTTGAGTTCTCCTCTGTTCTTCCACGCAGCCAAATAGTCCCGTTCGTGGTAAATTGAATGCTATTTTTGGTAATATTAATTAATATTTGGATCAGACGGTCATAATCTGCATTGACCATGACTTCCGGTGCAGCGTCAATAACTATCCGATTATTTTTATCCTCTGCTTGGGGCATTAATTGTTCCTGAATAATTTCTAGTAACTCTACGAGCTGAATGTCTTCCCTAAATAACTGAATCTGGTTGGAGCGAATTTTGTCATAATCCAAGTTTTCATTGACAAGGCGAATGAGTCTTTTCGCTTCTTGACTAACTAAGTTGATTCCACGCTCTTTATCTTCTTCCGGAATCATGTCATTTTTCAAACCTTCGATTACACCACTAATTGTCGTAAGAGGCGTCCGCATTTCATGGGAAACATCAGACAAAAATTGCCTTCGTCTATTTTCCAGACTTTCAATTTCCTCCATCGATGTATTAATTTTATCGACCATATGATTAAAATCGTTTGCTAATTCACCAATTTCATCAAAATTGGAGGCAGAAACGTGTACTTGATAATTCCCAGCAGAGACAAGAGAGGTTGCTTCACGTAGACGCTTAATCCGGTTAACATGAATCCTCGATAAAAACCAACTCATTAGAAAGGACACAATAAGAGCAATAAGAATGGTATACAAAATAAACTGATTAACACGTTGAATCATCGCACTTGAGCCGCTAATCGGTGAGGTTAATAGAATGCCGCCAATAAAGTTCCCGTTATCAAGATACGGTAATACAACAAAGGTAACACCTTCTTGACCGAACCTTTTAAAATCGCTATTAACCACAAGGGTACGTCCTTTTGAAATCTTATCCCAATCCTTGTCAGATAACCCCCCAATGGCTGGACCCTGTTTTCCAACGGCGTATAATTTTCCATATTGATCGAACATACTAAAGCTCATTTTTCTGGTCGCTAATACGGAGCTATATCGATTAATGATGGACTCCGTCGCTTGTGGCCTTTGTTCAATCTCTGACATGATAGACTTTCCGTAAGAAATGAGCTCGTTTGCTTTATTCTCATAAACCAGATTTTCAACATAATGGGCAAATAAAAGACTTAACACCAAAAAAGCAACAATAATGATACTGATATGACTAAAAAACTGTTGGTAAATATATCTAAACTTCATCCGCTTTGATTGACTCATCAAACTTATACCCTACCCCCCATACCGTATGGAAGAATTGCTGCGAGCTTGTTTCGACTTTTTTCCTCAGCCGTTTGATATGGACATCGACTGTCCGTTCATCACCGTAGTACTGATAGCCCCAAACCCGTTCAAGTAACTGCTCTCTTGAAAACACTTGTCGGGGGTGTTCAACCATATAGTAAAGTAAATCAAACTCCTTCGGTGTTAAGTTTGTCACCGGTGTTCCGTCCACAATCACTTCTCTCGTATTTTTACTTACCTTAAAGTGTTCGGTTTGTAGGAAATCGTCACTTTCTTTTGGCACCTGTGTTTGGAAGCGGCGTGTCACTGCCTTAATTCTCGCCATCAATGTCAGCGGACTGAATGGCTTGGTTACATAATCATCAGCTCCCATCTCAAGTCCGAGCACTTGGTCTGACTCACTATCCTTTGCTGTTAACATAATGATTGGAACAGTAAAATTTTCTTGCCGGATTTTACGGCAGATCGTTACTCCATCCATTCCCGGAAGCATCCAATCAATAATGAGAGCATCCCATGTCCCTTCCTTAATGCGGTTATACCCCTCAAGGCCATCATTGACAAACTCTCCATCAATGCCTTCTTTGGCAAAAAACATTTCGATCATTGAGCAAACACTTTTATTATCTTCAATCACTAATATTCTCAAAATTAGATCAGCTCCTCATGCAACCTAAATTGTTCTATTTAATTAGTTTAGCTCAAATTTTAAGCATATCAACCATAAAAACAATTGTTCTCTACTAATTAATAGTTTGTTCATAGTTTATTAATATTTCCACAGAAAAAGAGGCTTGAATCACTTCAAGACCTCTTTCATACATTTATTTAACATTACGGCACTAAAATTAATTTCCCTTGTGTTTTTCGCGATTGCAGCAGAGTATGGACCTTTGCAGCATCCTCTAATGGGAATACCCCGCCAATGGTCAGCTTTAATTTTCCTGCACCGAGGTATGTAAGTAACTCTACTAAGCTTGGCTGCAGTAATTCTGGTTTCCTCATAATCTGCGGTAAGAAAAAGCCGATAACTGATTGATT
This sequence comes from Bacillus sp. ISL-77, assembly GCF_018613105.1. NCBI lineage: Bacteria > Bacillati > Bacillota > Bacilli > Caryophanales > Bacillaceae > Bacillus > Bacillus sp. ISL-77. The sequence goes on along the minus strand of NZ_JAGGQY010000085.1, from coordinate 9,532 downwards.
TCTAGCCATCAGTGATGACGGATAGAAGCGGCTTTGTTCACCGCTTGCAGCACCAAACACAACAAGGCGGCCAAATGTGGCGAGACATTTGACGGTTTTATTAAAAACATCCCCGCCCACCATTTCAAGCGCAACATTTACCCCTTTGCCGCCAGTGGCTTCAAGAACCTGCTGTTCCCAGTCTGGCTCTGTATAGTTAATTAGTACGTCTGCGCCCATTTCCTGTGCTAACGCCAATTTTTCAGCTGTGCTTGCTGTAGCAATGACCTTTCCTGCCCCAAACAATTTTGCTAGCTGAACAGCAATTGTTCCTACCCCGCCTGCAGCTGCATGCACAAGGACGCTTTCGCCCTTTTCTAAACGACCCATTGTTTTTAAAATATGATAAGCACTTAAGCCTTGCAACGGCAGAGCAACGGCATTTTGGAAATCTAATTGTTCAGGAATCGGAATCAGTGAACCCTCATCTGCTAGCGCATATTCAGCGTAGCCCCCTGATTCGATTAAGGTGACAATTCTTGTGCCTGGCTTAACTTTTGTGACTTGATCTCCAATTGCAGCAACCACTCCCGCAATCTCAGCACCAGGAATGAAAGGCAGCGGCGTTTTTACGACATATTGTCCTTCCCTCCGTGCAGTATCCGCGTAGTTAACACCAATCGCTTTTATTTCAATTAGAACTTCATGACCGGTTGGAACCGGTTTTTCAATATCCACTAGATTCAATACTTCTGGTCCACCATATTCTGTTAATCGAACTGCTTTCATCACTTTCATCTCCTATTTCCCTTTAAATGCTGGTTTTCTTTTTTCCTTAAAAGCGGTAATTCCTTCTTTGTGGTCAGCTGTTTGCACCATTAACGTCTGTATCAACCGCTCCTGCTCGAGGATTTCCTCAAGTGTGGATGTAAACGATTGATCAATTAATTTCTTTTGTTTTCCAAACGCTTTCCCAGGACCATGCGCCAATTTTAAGGCGAATTTCGTAGTTTCTTCTTGAAGCTTCTCTAATGGAACTAAATAATTAATCACCCCTAGTTGAAAAAGACGCTCTGCAGGGATTGGTTCTGCTGTAAAAAAGAATTGTTTCGCTAAATGCGGACCAATTAATCTCGGAAGTAAATAGGAGCCGCCCCCGTCAGAAATTAAACCAACCTGTGAAAAGCTTAGGGCAAACTTACTGTCTTCCGCTGCTACTATAAGATCACAGGCCAGAGCCAAATTAAACCCTGCCCCAGCGGCAAAACCGTGAACAGTGGCGATAATCGGCTTTTCGGTTTCTTTCATCAATAAAATGAGCTCATTGAGCTTGCCGATATGCTCGTAAACTTGATTAGAGTCTGCCTGCCCCATTGTTTTGACGTCGCCGCCTGCACTAAAGGAACGACCGGCTCCAGATATAACAATCGCCTGTATATCTTCATCCATTTGGGCGTTAGTAAGCGCATCCTTTAGTCCTAAAATCATCTCGGGGCTAAACGCATTTAGGCTTTCTGGACGGTTTAATGTCAAAGACAACACCGGACCTAGTTTTTCAATTAATAAATGTCCTTGGCTCATATTCATCTTCCTTTCAGTTTATGTTCGTAATCTATTGAAAACCAAAAAGCTGTCGCCCTGCAAATTCCGCTTCCTGCCCCGTTATTAATGCAATTGTTTGTGAAAACCTCATCGATCTCTGCATCCCTTTATATAGAATAGATTGTTTCGACTACGACTTTTCCATCTTTTAATATAGGTACAATCGAAGTTATCCCTTTTGCCGAAGCCACCCTTAAGTCAGGATGCTGATTATATTTATCTAGAAGTTTTCCAACATAAGTATCTAGCAGAATCTCGTAGGCGTCCTTTTGACCCCGGTAGAAATATAAAGCCGTTTTCGCTGCATCTGTTAATTCATATTCACTATGTTTCAATAAACAATCTATTAAGTGGCCGGCACCATAAAAATCTTCTAAACTCATTTCCCCAGAATTTCCGGAACAAATAATTAGAATGGTTTGATCCTCACTAACTTTCTGAAGAGAACTAGCAACAGCAGGATTATTGAGCATAGATGCAATGTATACTTTATTCGCCGAAGATGATTTTCTTAACGCCACAGTGCCGTTTGTGGTGGATAAAATTAACGTTTTTCCATTAATGGATTCCCTGATTAACGTTGGACTAGGATAAACAAACCCGTCAATCGGTTTGGCATCTAGTTCTCCAGCCAGAATACATTCATCCTGTTGGTACTGATTTGCAAGTTCGATTGCTTCCTTGCTATGCAAAACTGGAATGACTTCCTTTGCGCCATCCTTTAAGGCTGAAACAATTGTGGTTGTTGCCAGTAGTATATCTAAGACGACCGCGATTTTATTTCCATCAGCAATTTTCTCTTCTCGGATGTCTTCTTTCTTCATAAGAAGATGAATCTTAGTCATTCCCACCCAGCTCCCTTTTAAACCCTTTCATCCGCAACATTCGCTGCATGCAGAATTAAATTTTTTACAAAATAATTAAAATTGGCAAATCGTGTATCAGTGGTTTGCCCTTTTTTATAGCGGTAGTAAATTTGTTGACCAATGACAGCAAGTTTAAAATAAGCAAACGTTAAATAAAAGTTAAAGTTAGAAACATCCCGGCCGCTTTTTTTCGAATAAAGATCGATACATTCATTCCTTGTTAAAAATCCATCATGGACAGCCGTGATCGGCGCCTTACCTAACCCCTTAATCAAAAGTTCAGAGTCATCGCGTTGATTCCAATAACCCATGACCACCCCAAGGTCTGCCAGCGGGTCACCTACCGTGGTCATCTCCCAATCAAACAGGCCAACCATATCGGTTAGATCCTCAGTAAACATGGCATTATTGAATTTATAGTCATAATGTATGATCGTCGCTTCGTGTTTTTTGGGTGTCTGTTCTACCAGCCATCGTTTTAATTGTTCAACGACAGCAATTTCCTCCGTTTTCGCCCGTTCATATCGTCCAATCCAGCCATGTACCTGCCTTTCCATAAACCCGTCCGGCTTGCTGATTTCAGCAAGACCCGTCTGTCTGTAGTCGATCGCATGCAATTCTACAAGTTTATTGACCATTACCTCCGAAAGGTGCCGACAGTGATCTTCAGTTACTGTAACTCCATCAGGGAAAAACGTGTCAATTACAAGACCATTCTTTCTTTCCATTAGGAAAAAGGGACTGCCAACGATCGATTCATTTTTAGAAAAAAGGATTGGCTTTGGAGCAACTGAAAATAATGGATGCAACTCTGAAAGAATTTTAAATTCCCTTTCCATATCGTGAGCCTTCGGTGCTACAGGTCCTAGAGGAGGGCGTCTTAGTACAGCTTCCCAACTGCCCTTTTTTATTTGATAGGTTAAATTAGAATGCCCTGCTGAAAATTGTAAGATTTCAAGCGGACCACTTGGCAATTTTTCGATGTTTTCTTGTAAAAACTTTTCAAGGACAGGAAGGTTCAATTCCTCCCCTTTTCGGACAGGGATTGTATCTTTACTCATTTGGTGTGGCATCAGATTCCACCTTTCAATTCGGAAAATTCAAACGATACTGACCAGTTGGTATTCACCTTGAAAAAAGAGAGGGTAATTTCCACAAAAACCCTCTTCCCAATTTTTTCTTCAATTGACTTGGATTCCCTTTAAAATCATTTCTACAAAAATCTCTGCAACTTCCCGGTCAGAGACCCTTCCGTTTGGGTTAAACCATTGGTAGCTCCAATTGGTTATGCCAAGAATTCCCATTGTAATAATCTGCACATCTAACTCGGGCCGGAACTCACCTATTTCTACTCCTGTCCGAATCAGGACTTCTATATTGAGACGGAATTGATCTCTTTTTTGAACAATTAATTCAATATGTTCTGAACTTAAATTATTTATTTCTCTAAAGAAAATTTTTGCAGCCGCTCCTTGACTGGAAATACTTGTAATAAGCATATTAACAATCTCATATAATTTTTCCTTACACGACTTCGAAGCATCTTTTAATATCTGCTCCTGGTAAAAAAGTAATCCATCTATATATCCGAGGTGGATATCCATCAGCAATTCTTCCTTACTTGAAAAGTAATAGTAGAATGTACCCTTTGTCACACCAAGAGAATCCACAACGTCTTGAATTGACGTCTCGGTGAATCCTTTTTTTTCAAAAAGCCGGATGCTTTGAGCTGTAATTTTTTCCTTCACATTATGTCCTCGCATTCTGTAAAAATGTCTATTGAGAATTATATCATAATCTATAATACCCCTATAAGCACAAACGAGGATTTCTACTATCTATACTATTTTCGGAAACATTTTAAACTATCTATAAGCTTTTATTTATTTTTCACTTCGTCCCTTAAGGCACGACGGAGAATTTTTCCAACATTTGTTTTTGGAAGTTGATCGCGGAATTCGACATTGCGCGGTACTTTATAGGCTGCCAAGTTTTGCTTACAATATTGGATTATTTCTTCTTCTGTTACGGTTTTGCCAGCCTTTAGTACTATGACGGCTTTCACATCTTCTCCTCGGTAAGGATCGGGAACTCCAATACAGACCGCCTCTTGTACAGCAGGATGTTCGTAAAGGACTTCTTCAATATCACGCGGATAGACATTGAAGCCACTGGCAATGATTAAATCTTTTTTGCGATCAACGATGTATAGATAACCATCTTCGTCTACTTTGGCAATATCACCCGTGTATAACCAGCCGTCACGGAGGGTATTTGCTGTTTCTTCCGGCATATTCCAATACCCCTTCATAATCTGTGGTCCCTTAATGATGACTTCCCCTAGTTCACCAACAGGCACTGCTTCAGTCCCTGTTGCTAAATCCACTATTTTGTATTCAGTGGATGGGACGCCAATCCCAACGCTTCCAGGTTTGCGTACTGAAAATGGCGGATTGCAATGGGTGGTCGGTGAGGCTTCTGATAATCCATAACCTTCTAAGATTTTAGAACTTGTTTTCTTTTCAAAGCTGCGGAGCAGTTCAAGTGGCATTGGCGCGCTTCCGCTGTTACACGTTTTAATACTGTTAATCCCGTATTCTTCGGCACGAGGATGGCTTGTAATCACTACATACATGGTTGGGACACCTGGAAAAACAGTAGGTTGTTCATTCTTGATCGTGTTTAATACTTCCTCTAATTCAAACCGAGGAAGCATGATCGATTCAGAGGCTGTAAAAATCGAAAGGTTCATACAAGAACTCATCCCGAAAACATGGAAGAGAGGAATGACCGTTAGAAAACGCTCGTTTCCGATTTCCATTTCTTCTTTAAAGAACTCGTAACACTGAATCACATTTGCTAGAACATTTCGGTGCGTCAGCATCGCACCTTTCGATCTTCCTGTTGTGCCACCAGTATATTGAAGGATGGCTACATCATGCTCAGGGTCCATTTCAATCGGGAGGATGCTTCCGTTACTTTCCGTTAAGAAGCTTTCAAAGCTTCTGTCCGGGGCAAATTCATGTCCTGAAGGCTGGAGGCTGACAACAATGATATTCTTTAGGTTGGTAAGTGCTTGAACACTTTTCACCCTTGGATAGATGGCATCGAGAACTACAATGGTTTCCGCTCCGGAGTCCTTCAGTATATATTCAAGCTCTCGTTCGACTGACATTGGATTCACTTGGGTAACAATCGCCCCAGCCGTAAGAATTCCGTAATAGGAAATAACATATTGCGGACAGTTCGGGAGCATAATCGCAACTCGGTCGCCTTTTTGAACCTGATTTTGCTGCAAAGCAGATGTAAAGTTATGAACTAGCGAGTTTAATTGCTGATAAGAAAATTTCCTTCCATAAAAGGATAGAGCATTATTATCAGGATATTTTTCCGTTGTCTCCTGAAGAATTTGTCCTAAAGGCTTATTTGGAATCGTCACATTTGTTTCGATACTTTCCGGATAATGGGCTAACCAGGCTTTCTTACCACTCATCGATTTTCCTCCCAAAATGTGTTATAAACTCACTAATGATTTTTTACCATTTGCTATAGAGCATCTAAAATGCTAAGCCGCCACCGTCAACAGACAGGGTTGTACCTGTAATAAAAGACGCTTCATCTGAAGCTAAAAATAACACCGCCTTTGCAACCTCATCTGGAGTTCCAATTCTTCTTAGTGCATTTGCACGTGAAATAATTGGCCATTTTCGATCATCCTGCTTCCAATGATCAATAATTGGCGTGTCAATTACACCTGGTGCAATCGCATTGACCCTGATATTGTATTTCCCATATTCAAGGGATGCATTTTGTGTCAACATGACAACCCCAGCTTTAGATGCATTGTATGCAGACACATATTTCTGTCCTTTTAAGCCGAGCAAACTAGATGTGTTAATAATTGCTCCGCCTCCTGCTTTAATAAATTCAGGTACTGCGTATTTTATTCCAAGGAAAACACCCTTTAAATTAATGTCAATTACCCGATCCCATTCTTCTTCAGATAAATCAACACTACTTACTTCGGAATTACCGACACCAGCATTGTTGAACAAGATATGTAAAGCGCCAAATGTGCTTGTGGTGGTGTTAATTAATGCCTTTATTTGTTTAGAATCGGTTACATCTGTTTTGACAAATATTGCTTCACCGCCCTCTTCTTTAATTAAACGAACTGTTTCTTCCCCAATTGCGGAATCGATATCTGCTACGGCAACCCTTGCTCCTTCTTTTGCAAAGCGGAGCGCGGTGGAGCGGCCAATACCGCCCCCTCCGCCCGTAATTATTGCTGTTTTCCCTTGTAATCTCATAGTTCTCAGCCCTTCTTCAAGTCTAAATTCTATTGATATTTTCTCAATTCTAGCTTGGCAACCTGTGCACGATGGACTTCATCAGGTCCATCTGCTAATCTTAATGTTCTTGCGTTTGCCCATTGGGCAGCAAGTGTAAAATCGTTTGAAACTCCTGCAGCACCCAGTGCCTGAATGGCACGATCAAGGACACGTAATGCCATTGACGGGGCGACTACTTTAATCATAGCAATCTCTGCTTTTGCTTCTTTATTACCAACAGTATCCATCATAAAGGCAGCTTTTAAGGTAAGCAGTCTTGCCTGTTCAATTTCGATCCTAGAATCTGCAATCCATTCACCAATTACCCCTTGCTGTGCTAATAGTTTTCCAAAAGCAGTCCGTTCCTGAACACGCTTACATAATTCCTCAAGCGCTCGTTCAGCTGCACCAATTAATCTCATACAATGATGTATTCTTCCAGGCCCTAATCTCCCTTGCGCAATTGCGAACCCTTTCCCTTCTCCCCAAAGGATATTTTCGAGCGGTACGCGCACATTTTCATAGGTGATTTCTCCGTGTCCATGCGGGGCATGATCATAGCCGAATACAGGGAGCATCCGTTCAATTTTCACACCTGGGGAATCAAGTGGAACGAGAATCATCGACTGTTGTTCATGACGGTTGGCAGACGGATCTGTTTTCCCCATAACAATCGCAATCTTGCAACGAGGATCACCTGCACCAGATGACCACCATTTCCGACCATTAATAACGTACTCATCGCCATCTCTTTCGATCCTAGCTTCGATGTTAGTCGCATCCGCTGAAGCCACAGCTGGCTCTGTCATCGAAAAGCAAGAACGAATTTCACCTGCTAACAACGGCCTTAACCATTGTTCTTTATGCTTCTCTGTCCCATAGCGTACGATAACTTCCATGTTTCCCGTGTCAGGCGCACTACAGTTAAATACCTCTGGACCTATAAGAGACCTTCCCATAATTTCACATAAAGGAGCATATTCCTGATTAGTTAATCCGGCACCCAATTCACTTTCTGGTAAAAATAAGTTCCAGAGCCCTTCCGCCTTTGCTTTTCCCTTCAGTTCCTCCATAATCGGCGGCACCGCACTCCAACGGCTTTCTTGTTCATTTAGTTGCTGCTCGTAAATACGCTCATTGGGATAAACATTCGCTTCCATAAAGGCCGTTAATTTTTCCTGTAACTCTTTCACTCTTTGAGAATATGAAAAATCCAATATTTCCACTCCCTTCCCCATACTAACCAGTTGGTATGTTGTGCTTTTAATTATACCTGTAAATATTAAATATTCAAATTAATTTCTAAATATTCTATAACATTTAGTATAGCAGGGGAGTCTAATAGAACAAATTTTAAAAAATTATCTGATCCACAGAAAAAGAGTGGGCCAAGAAAAGTCAAACCAATACCTTCATCCTGCAACAGACATTTCCTGACCTTGGATTATTAAAACCTTTTAGTAAAGGATCTTTTCTGTTTATTCATTACTTCATGCGATTTTTCGATAATATCTGTTAGTACATCTCCTTTATAAATTCTACCCAACTTCAATCCTTGCTGGTAATACTCAACAATTTCGTCCAGCAGCAAGGAAGTTTCCTTCGTAATTCTTACGTTTAATTGAATTCTTTCGTTTTCAGCCAAGATAAACACTCCTATTTAATCGCTAACAACCTGCTAGCACTTTTCTATTCCATTGTTATCATCTATAAATATACTATATTTCTACATTCTTTTCAGTAGAAATAAAAAATTTGGGCAACTCTTTCTTTGTGGGTACATGAAATTGCATAGTTCGACTAATATTATTATTAGGAGGGTTGTTGGTTATGTTTAAGACTTTGATTTTGGGGCTTTTCCTAATGGTCCAACAGGGAAATTCGTCCGATAGTTTACCTATTACAAAGAATGGTCAAATCGTGGCCAATATGAATCGAGAAGACTTTGCTCTATCTCATACTGGTTTGCCATTATTAAATTCTCAAAAATTTAATCAGTTTTTAGACCATCTGGATAAACAATTTTCTGTTGCACCTGAAAACGCCAGCTTAGATCAGTTTGGGGTAATTATACCCGAACGACCAGGTTCTCGAATCCATCGCCAGGCCTTTACTGAACAATTCTATGCCTATTTTTTTGGTTCTAAAAAGGAAAATTTGGAATTACCTATTCTTACTGTTTATCCAAAGGTGGATAGTGAATTACTTGGTGAAATTCGCAGCATGCGAATTGGGCGCTATGTTACTTTTTTTAATTCTCGCAACAAAAAAAGGTCTAACAATATTCAGTTAGCAACAAAGGCCATAAATAATTATGTTGTTTTTCCTGGTGAAAGATTTTCTTTTAATCAAGTGGTAGGTAAACGAACAGCTGCCAAAGGTTACCAACGGGCTCCTGTTATTGTGAAGGGGGAGTTCTCAGAAGACATTGGCGGAGGTATTTGCCAGGTCTCTTCTACTCTCTATAATGCGATTGACAATGCTGGGATCAAGGTTCTGGAGCGTTTTTCTCATACCAGAAAAGTTCCCTATATTCCTCCTGGACGAGACGCAACAGTAAGTTGGTATGGTCCCGATTTTGAATTTAAGAATAACTATAACCAGCCCATATTAATCAGAGCACGGACATTAGGAAATTTGTTAATCATAAAAATTTATTCTTCCGAGAATATTAGCTACTCACCAAAGAAAATTCCTAATCCCCCATATTAAAAAAGTCCGCCATGCGGACTTTTCAGACTGTCGACAAATCCG
>NZ_JAGGQY010000084.1:0-19473 GCF_018613105.1 Bacillus sp. ISL-77 | reverse complement strand
AGTTGTATGAAGCTAATTTCGGGGCTGGGATTGGTACATATCAAAAAACTAAATGACTCTTCTACAATCGAGGCTTTTCCAGAATAGGGAAAGCGTCTTAATTATGTCTCCCAAGTGTTATGAGACTATCCTGAAAATTGTTTTCTTAGATTGTTGAATAACTATAGTATGAAATTTACTCTTTTTGAGCATAATAGAATCAAGATTAATTGGTTCATAACCCAGGAGAGTGAAAATGCAATGTTATTTTCTGAAGCTTGGGAGAAGTATCAACTTGATAAGAAGATCGAGGGATATTCAGCTCTAACATTGAAAACCTATTGCTTTCAATACAATCTGTTATCAAAATTCTTTGGCGATATTGATATGGGTGAATTTACTACTGAGAAACTCAAAAGCTACTTAATTGAGGCAGGAGAGCATTTAAAGCTGTCTAGTCTAGGGCATCGAGTTCGTTGTTTACGATCACTTTTCAAATGGACATATGATGAAGGATTCATTTCCAAGAATCCAGCTGCTAAATTGAAGGAACCGAAGCTAGGCAAAAGAATCCCAAAATTCCTTTCAGAGCTCGAAATAGAACATCTCAGGGAAGCGTGCCAAACCTCCATGGAAAACTCATTATTTGAATTTTTTTATTCTACCGGTTGTCGTATTGGAGAAGTCGTAAAACTCAATCATGAAGATATTAACTTCTCCACGAATTCCGTTATTGTACATGGAAAAGGCGATAAGGAAAGAGAAGTGTACTTCAATACTCGCTGCTCCCTATGGTTGAAAAGATATTTAGACGAACGAGACGATGAAGATCCATGCCTGTTTATCACCGAAAGAAGCCCCAAAAGACGTATGAGTATCGACCTTATAAGATATATCATTAAGCGTATTTCAAGTCGTGCAGGAATTAAGAAGAGTATTCATCCGCATCAATTGCGACATAGTTATGCGACTCACATGATCAACAACGGAGCACCACTTGAAGTAATTCAGAGCTTACTTGGTCATGAAAAGAGTGAAACAACGAAGATATATGCTCAATTTAGTGGAAAGCTACGGCAAGATTTCTATAGCAAATACTTTTAACAGAATAATTGAACTTTACCAATCTTGATAAGCACGTTCTTCATTGAACGTGCTTTTTGCATAATTTTATGGAATAAATAATTGAGGAAGCTCACATAGTTTGAAATAATTGTAATTAAGTTATGGGCAGGATTGTTAAAGAAAGTGGGGGGATTTTTATGTTAATTAGAGAGATAAAACATGATGATGCAGAGAATTTCATAAATTTAATTAAGCAAGTTGAAACTGAAGCTAATTTTATGCTTATGGAAGCAGGAGAAAGAAAAACTACTCCTGAACAACAACGTAAACAATTAGAACGCATTGAACAGCAAAGCAATTCAACAATTTTTATTGCAAAAAAAGAAGAAGGAAAGTTAGTAGGCTATTTGATTGCTGTCGGTGGAAGTGTTAAGAGAACAAAGCACTCTGCGTATCTTGTTATTGGTATTTTAGAAGAATACAGAGGGCAAGGGATAGGAACAGCTTTATTTCAATGTTTAGAGGAGTGGGCAATAAATCATAATATTTCACGATTAGAACTTACTGTGGTAACACAAAATGACTCAGGTGTAGCTCTATATAAGAAAAGTGGATTTGAAATTGAAGGTACGAAGAGAAATTCACTTATGATTGATGGAACGCCTTTTAATGAGTATTATATGTCTAAATTATTATGAGTATCTTTACTCCGTTAAAGGGCGCGATGCTTATATAAGAGGCATCGCCTTTGGTATTTAACAAATGAGCAAATTGGTAGAAACAATATAATATGGTATTAATTAAACAATATGAAAATCATTACAGGGGTTGTATAAGGTGATCAAAATCCATAAAAATTCCGATAAAGTAATCATTGTAATACACGAAATATATGGAATTAACCAACATATAACAGATTTATGTGAATTATTATCAGAACAATATTTTGATGTTATTTGTCCAAATTTATTAGAACAAGAAATCCCTTTTAGCTATTCTCAAGAAGAAAAAGCTTACCGCAATTTTATTGATAATGTTGCTTTCATTAATGCATTATATAAAGTAAAAAATATATTATCTGATATTAAAGATGAATACTCAAAAATATTTGTCATTGGATTTAGTGTAGGGGCAACTGTTGCATGGATGTGTAGTGAAGAGGAATATGTCGATGGGATTGTCGGATACTATGGTTCACGTATTAGAGACTTTGTAAATATATCTCCAAAATGTTCAACATTGCTATTTTTCCCGGAAGTAGAAAAATCGTTTAATGTTGATGAACTAATTTCAACTTTAGATAAACAGAATATAGATATACATATATGTAAGGGTGAACACGGATTTAGTGATCCATACTCACCTAAATACAATGTAGAATCAGCACAAAATACATTTAGAGAAACATTGAACTTCTTTAGAACTAACTGAGTTTTTATTCCACAACCAGCTAATAAAGCTGAATGCTTATTCCATTAAAGGGCACGATTGTGGAGTAACAAAAAGCCTAATTTCTCAAATTCAATACTGAGAAATTGGGCTTTTAAATATTGGCATTTTCACCCCACAGATAATTTCATAAAATTCTTCATATTTTTGTTCATCCAAAGCCGGTTTTTCGGCTTTATCTAAACTTTCATTGTATTCCCTTAGTAATTTACATGTTCCGGTAACATCATTGAAACCCATTTAAAACGGCCTCTGTCACGAATCACCTCAAGACACCTACTTTTCCATTACATTTTGTGTAACATCATAAAAAATCACTTGTTACTATTGAAATTCAAATTAATTTCTTGACAATTAATATAAATTTCTTCATACCACGATCTTTATGATCTTTATTCATTAAAAATTCCCCCTCTTCTATATATTATAGGAACATTTGTTTCTGTTATTCAAGGAGTAAGTTACAAAAATTTTGGATATTCCTAAATCCTCCTACAGTTTTTTGCCAGTCATGCAGCCTTTAGCTGCGATTTCTCTTCAGAAATAAGGACTTTATCATCTTAAGGTTAAAAGCATACAGAACGACTTTGGGCGGCAGCACTACCGACTGATCAGAAAGGAAAGAGCACCTTTCTGTCATTCCGTACGTGTCGCTTCGGCATTAAATGGATCGGTTAAATGCAAATCCAACTGCACATTTGGTTTATAAGTTGAACAAGGAAACTTTATTCATTGCTGAATAATGCACCATTTCCTCATTATTATACAAAAAGGGAATAAAGGTATTATGAGGAACTTTCATATCCCTGTTTGGCCATGGAAGGTATCTCTATCTGATAAAACAGCGGAAATTAAATTATATTTGGTGAAATTTGGAAAGGGATTTATTGTTATATAGCGAATATATTAAATTGGGAAAAAATGATAGTTTTTAAACTAAAACTATCATTTTTTTACTTTTATTTAGAGTTGGAGGAACAGGAATGGGTAAAAAAATAATGTACATGCTTTTATTATTGGTATGTATCATGGGGGTAACAAACGGTATTGCAAATGCAGCACCAACAAAGGGCCATATCCCTACAGTTGTAAAGGGGTCGATTAAGGAGAGTGGCAAACCCTTAAAAAACACCCTGGTTACCATACGTGAAAAGGGTAAATTAAATTGGATTCAAACCATGACGGACGGTAAAGGATCATTTCAAACAAAGCTATCAGATGGTACATACACGGTAAAAGGTGTTAAAGGCAAAAACACTACTTGGTATAGTACAAATCAAAGCTTTGTCGTAAGTAAAGGTAAGATCAAAGGATTAAAAGAAGGCGAAATCAATCTTTCAGACAAGAAAAAAGAGAAGAAGCCTTTAAATCAATCTAGTAATTTTAATGGTGTGTTAAAGGAAGGAAGCAATGGTTTAAAGGCCGATTTAATTATTTATGGGGAACACGATGAGGAAATTTATACAGTATCATCTATAGGTAATGGAAGCTTTTCTGCTTCATTAACAGATGGTCATTACTTTCTGTTTGGGATAGAAGTAGATAATGGTTTTTATCGGTATGAGCTGGGATTCACTGTCGAAGATGGTAAGGTGTTAGTGGATGGTAAACAACAAACAAACCTATCTATAGACATCCCTGTAGATACAATTATGGGGAAAGTTGGGGATAATTCAAAGCCATTATCAAAGGCGGGTGTAGTGTTAGAAAAACATCTTTCTGATAAGGAATACGACACGGAATTTATTCAATATGTCGTAACGAACAATCAAGGTAAATTTTCTTTAAGAGCATTAGCTGATGGTACCTATACCATTAGTGTTTACCACGAAACCTATTCTTCATGGAATAACGTAACATTTGAAGTGGTAGAGGGAACTGTTTATGTTGCTGGAAGAAAGGCTTCTTTACTTGAAATAACCGTTCCAGATATTAACGTAACAGGTGTCCTCTCTGAAGGAAGGAAGCCAATTACGGATGCATATGTAAATTTTGAAGGAGAAACATCAGACGGAGTGTATTATGGGTACGGGACACCAGTTGACTCAAAAGGTAGCTTCCAATATAGATTACATGACGGCAGTTATACAGTAACTTATATAAATGAACAAAACCGCGGCACGAGGGTGAACATTCCATTTGAGGTACGTGGTGGAAAACTTATTCAAAATGGAAAAGTAACGTCAAGTTTAGACATTGATTTGCCACCTGTTACCTTTAATGGGAAGCTTCTTGATTCAGGGGCTGCATTGCAGGGCGTAATTTACATTGAAACACTGTCAGAAGACGGAAGCTACGAGTGGTATGATGCGATAACGGATGAAAACGGAATCTACTCGTTACGCTTAAAGGATGGGAGCTATCAAGTTAGGGGTGGTTACCTGTTTGAAGAAGGACAGGACGTTTCGTTGTCTACCAAATTTGACATCATAAATGGCAAACTGTTTATCGATGGCCAAGAGCAATCTATTCTAGAGTTGCAGGTCCCTCCAGTTAGTGTCCATGGATTGGTTAAAGATGGAGAAATGGCTGTATCGAATGGCTTCATTTTGGTTAGTTCCGCTGATGAAAGTTTTTATGGCGGGAAGAGCCTTAACCAGGATGGTACCTTTACAATGCGTTTAGCAGATGGTGACTATACAGTAAGAGAAATTTATTTAGAGGATGGAACAAATGCCTTCATTGATCTTTCTTTTTCTATTATGGATGGAAAGACATATGTAAATGATCAATTAAAGGATGTGCTAGAGATTTCGGTCCCACCTATCACCTTGACGGGAACTCTAACAGAAAAAGGAAATCCGATAATGGGTGATCTTTACATCATGGAGATGAACGATGCTGATAACCCTGTGCAATCGTGGGGATGGGCCAATGAGGAAGGCAGATTCCAATTCCGCCTGCCAGATGGCGATTACAAGGTCTATGAGGTGTATCTTTATGATGGCACAGCTTTCAGTCCTGGAACTGAATTTAGCATCGTATCAGGCCAATTATATGTAAATGGTGAGCTTACAGAGCAGCTTGACATTGCTGCAGCTCCTATAACCGTATCAGGTACTGTGTATAATGGAGAAAAACCAGTAACGGATGGTTATGTAGAAATCAGTTCTAAAGATGGCAACTGGAGTGGTTCAAATTGGATTCAAAATGGCCGTTATCAATTCCGGCTTCCGGATGGGGAATACCAACTTTCATCCGTGGAAGATTTCCAACATGGTCCATTTAACTTTAATAAACCATTTACGATTACGGATGGGAAACTCTT
This sequence comes from Bacillus sp. ISL-77, assembly GCF_018613105.1. Classification (NCBI taxonomy): domain Bacteria; kingdom Bacillati; phylum Bacillota; class Bacilli; order Caryophanales; family Bacillaceae; genus Bacillus; species Bacillus sp. ISL-77. The sequence continues at coordinate 13,712 of NZ_JAGGQY010000084.1, read as the reverse complement.
TGTGGATGGAAAGGAAGTAAGTTCTTTAGACATTAATCTGCAAGATGGCTTGCAATAAACCTTAAACTTTTGAGGGAATCCTGTTGAGGTTCCCCCTTTTTTGTTTAATTTTAGAAAAAATTAGCCCTCCTAAGGGTTTATACGTGAGAAAATCGTATTAAGCTGAGGGAGGAGTTGCTAAATGAGAAGGGACATTACTGTTGCCATCCCGATGTTGGCAGTGCATGATGCTAAAAATGCAATAGAATTTTACAAGAATGTATTTCGTGCTGACGAGGAAACTAGAATGGTCAATAGCGATGGGAAAAAATTGAGCATTGTGAAGTGAAAGTTGGAAATGCACGCTTTATGATATCCGATGAATTTTCCGGACACAATCATGCGACGAAATCGCTTGGCGGGACGCCTGTTATTATCTATTTATATGTTAATTATGTCGACGATGTGGTAGAAAGGGCTGTGCGTTCAGGTTCAACTTCCCTTAAATCGATTCAGGACTTGCCACATGGAGACCGTGTGGGAAAAATTGAAGACCCATTCGGGCATGTATGGATGGTTGCTGCACCGATAAGGTAAAAGGCAGCAAGATTTGTGGATTTAAAAATATTTTGGGTGTGGTGGGTTCACAGTTTCGTGCATATTAAAGGAATCTATAATATGCCATTATTCGATTTCATAGCTAAATTTTAAATTGGAGGTCAATATTAAGGATTATCAAATAGAAAATAAGTCAATATAAATAAGCCCATTATCTCTATAAAAAGAAATAATGGGCTTATTCATTTACATATAAAAGATTTGCTTAAGCGGCAGGGATGCTTTTCTTTTGTCTTAATTGAAGAACAAAAAATAAGAAAGTACCAGCATTAAAGACAAATCCAAACACGGCTAACATTAGTGCATGGCTCCATACATCATGCAGATCATTTCCAATCGAAATAAGGTCACGAAATCCTTTTATAGCGTACGTCATTGGAAGGAATGCATGTATGTGTTGGTAAAATGGAGGTGCTAAAGCTATAGGGAATGTGCCAGAGCTGCCGCCAATTTGCAGTAAGAGTAGAATGAATCCAAGCATCTGTCCGATTTTTCCCAAAATGGTACAGAGCATTTGCACCAAAGATAGGAAAGTAAGACTCGTCAAAATTGTAAATAGATATAAGCCCCATACATGTTTAACTTCTAGGCTCATGCCTTGGATAAGTATAGTTACTGCTAGAATGGATTGAACTAACCCAACCATAATCACTACACTGTGCTTACTGAGAAACCAAGAAGCCCCAGATGATGGTTCTAACGGTGTTTCCTTAAGTTGATAGGTAGAAACGAAAAATAATGCACTAGCCATCAAGCCTATAGCCAAAATATAAGGAATTAATCCAGCTCCATAATCATTTACCTCACTGATTTTGTGAGATTCCAACTTTGTTGGATTAGAAAACATGTCAAAATTTTTATCATTCAATTTCAGTTCATTCGCTTTTGTAGCACCGGATTGTAACGAAGAAAGTAATTGACCTGTTCCGTTAGATAGTTGGGAAGCTCCTTTATATATTGATGCGGAACCTTCTGCAAGTTTTTGAGAGTCTTCACTTAACTGATTTGCACTTGAGTTCAGTTTTTCCATCCCTTTTGCAAATGGATTGCTTGCCTTTTCGATTTTTAAAATACTGTCAGAAACAGCGCTGGTTCCATTCTTTAATTTGTTAGCGAAATTCTTTCTAAAGGTTCTAAAGAATTAGAACAAGGAGCATTTAATAGTTTAAATCAAGTAGGTGATAATTTACAAAAAGCAACTGACGGAGCGAATAAAATTGACCAGGCTGCCAACAAAATTACAGCCCTTTAACGGAATAACTTAATTGGAGATTTTGATCACTCCCAATCCATTTTCTAAATTACCCATCCCACTATTAAACTGGGGACCTTCCAATTGCAGTAGTAAATAAAGATCTGGGATCAACATTTGCTGGGCAGAATTTACAGTTGGGAAAAGACTTGGTTCATGATTTGAAACAGAATCACTCGTTTAAATGGAAATTTACCAATAGTAAAGAAGCGTTTAAAGGTCGAGTAATAGTGGTAAAGTTTAAGTCAAGAAAATCTGCCAATTCTCGTTGAGGGGGTAACTTTGTCCCAGGTGCTAAAAAGCCATTTATAATATCCTGTTCAAGTAGTGACGCAATAGAATTATAAAAAGGACGTTTTAAGGATTTCTTATCAGGTTTCCAAGACATCGGATAATTATCAAATGAATTTACTGGCATACTACACCTCTAATATCGTATTCCATACAATCATATCATTTATTGTATGGAATTCTAATAATAAAAATGTATGATTTGAAAAAGAGGCTCTAAACGAGTCCCGTTTGATATGGGAGTAGAATATCTATCTGAACCCTCTATTTCATCAAAATGGGGGGAATTAATTCTTTATAAAGAATTGTAATCCATACAATTATCTTATTTTTTGTATGGATTCTCTATGTTAAATTAAAACAAAGTTAGCAATCAAGGATGTGAATCATATGAAAAAAAGAAATCAAATAAGAATTGCATTTCGTAATCTTCATTGAACAGTGGATGAAAGAGAAACAGCACCATAGTGCTCTCGTAGGGCTTGGGCTGTCAACTGTCTGTCTTATTATTTTTGGCGGAAACAATTTCATTATCCCTGCTATGGTTGCAATTCTGGTAATGCTCACCGTTCTTAGAAAGATATTAGAGAAAGTTGAGGTCACCATATGACTATGAGTTTAGCGCAGCAAAGTATCACAATTGCTATGGTTGTTTTAGGCACAATGCTTACAAGGTTTCTTCCATTCGCCATTTTCCCATCGGGTAAACCCACACCACAGTATGTTCAGTTTCTTGGCAAAGTGCTACCCTTGGCTGTGTTAGGACTATTGGTAATTTATAGTTTTAAGGATGTGAGCTTTCTGTCCGGCAGTCACGGCATCCCTGAACTTATTGCGGTATCGGTAGTTGCCCTGCTTCACTTTTGGAAGAAAAAGATGCTCCTCTCTATAGCAGGGGGAACGATTGTCTACATGATTTTGATGCAATTGGTTTTTTAATTTCATTGATAATATTAGCGTTTCTATCTCCTCTCACCATAGGTATAAGGAATGATGAGAGGAGTTTACTACTGGACTTAAGGGAATGTTGAAGAAGGTAGGTTGAAAGTGCAAAAAAAACTATATATTAAATATTGAGGCAGGAGGAAGACAGATGAAAGCTATTCAAATGTCAAATTTTGGTGGACCTGAAGTCTTGAAATGCACAGAAGTAGATGAACCTATCCCAGCTACAAATGAAGTACGTGTTAGACTGTTTGCTGCGGGTGTCAACCCCAATGAAACGTATATTCGTACTGGTACGTATTCTTTTTATATTCCTGAGTTGCCATACACACCCGGGTTTGATGGATCTGGAGTTATAGATGCAATAGGCGAGGGGGTAAAGCATCTCAAAATAGGAGACCGCGTTTTTGTAGCTGCATTGCTTGCAAAGCGGAATACCGGAACATATGCACAAAAGGTAGTTTGTGATGCGAATGTTGTCCATAGATTGCCTGAGTCAATATCATATCAGAAAGGTGCATCTCTCGGTATTCCAGCATTAACTGCTTATCGTGCATTGTTTCACAGAGCGAAGATCAAACCAGGTGAGACAGTTTTGATTCACGGAGCAAGCGGTGGCGTTGGTTTGTTGGCAGTTCAGATGGCCAAAGGAATCGGAGCGACGGTGATTGGAACTGCAAGCACAGAAGAGGGGAAGTCTTTGGTGAAAGCTTCAGGAGCCACACATGTACTCGATCACATAACGGAGGATTCCATCAATAAAATAATTTCTTTGACAAATGATAAAGGACCAAAGGTCATCATTGAGTTCTTGGCAAATGTGAATTTAGAGACTGATCTGAAGATAATAGCACGATATGGTCGTATCGTTGTAGTTGGTAACCGGGGCAGCCTGGAAATCAATCCGAGATTGGCGATGTATAAAGAAGCAGATATCTTAGGTTTGGCTCTTTGGAATGCAATACCCGATGAGTACAATGAGAGTTTACTTGCTGTTGAAGCTTTCCTGGAATCCGGTATTTTACATCCGGAAATCGGAGATGAATTAACTTTAGAGGATGCTGGAAAAGCGCATGAACAAATATTAAGTAAAAAAGCACATGGAAAAATAGTACTTTCCATCGATTAAAGTAAGCTAAACAGAGAAAATCCTAAATGGTTTGCTTGTTGCTCTGAATTAATCTTTGATAAAAAATATCGGCCGATCCAGCATTTAACGGAAAACAAATAGAATCCATTAAAAAAAATATTCCATCGCTGATATTCTTATTGATTGAAATAAACACAAAACGAAAAGAGGTTTTAATATTTTGAGAGCTGAACAAAGAATTAAAGAATTAAGCATTACTTTGCCGGAAAAATCTACCCCCGATGCAATGTATATTCCTGTAAAACAATTAGGAAATGCTTTGTTTGTATCAGGACAAACTATGAAGAAAAAGTCTTACTCGCATATTACGATTTAAAACTAATTGAAAATGCTGAGAAAATGGTAGAACACATTAGGAAAATATATGATTTCGATTCCTCTGCTAACATTCCTTCTGAACAATGGTAGTGGCACCTTGATAAAATCGTTAATGGAGTAATGAGTTTTGGAGTATCATCAGAAATCAGGAAGGTCATGTAACTGGAGTCACAATTGATCAAAAAACAATTAATTAGACATAAATGATAAGCTGCAACCTTGGCATGAGTTCTGTATTGAATCGAACTCATGCTTTTTATCTTATCTTGTCTTTATCTTGTTTGTTTTGGGAATTTATCGGCTAGCCAATAAAAATGGATACTTTACTTTTTCCTGGATTAGTCAATATTAATTGACCAGTACACCACCATACTACCAAAACGGTAAGAGAGGTAGAAAGATACTAGAAGAATCATTCCGTTTGATAATCAAATAGGAAATTTAAATCTATTAAATTAAGTCCTAATATTATTTCAGAGCTATAAGAACATCGTTCCTACTATCTAAACTAAGTAAATAAAATTCTGAATATTATGTTATAATACTCAATAAATAATTCTTCGTAGTTGTTTGAATAATTAAATAATACATAATGAAAGTCTTTCCATCTTTAATTGAGGAAAAAACATGAAATATTAAATGGTGCCTGTCACCTGTCGAATGCTACAAATTTCGAGTGGTGACAGGCACTTTTTCAAGAGCACAGAACAAGGGGTTGAGTAAAAAAATGAGTATTAAGCGAATGCACATAAAGAATGCTTTTGAATCACCTAAAGAAACAGTTTTGAATGAATTTTATGAACGAATTATTTCAATCCCTATTGAAGCAAGAACAAATTTGAAAAATGAACTCATTAATGTAATTGGCGTTGAACGAACAAGGGGCGTGTTTATTCGCTACGGCTGGCATTGTGGAGTGAGTGATGCGGAAAAAGCCATGTCGTTGCAATGGGACGATGAGTTAGATTTGGTATATGCAGGTCCTAAATTTCACAAGTTGCATGGTTACTTAGATAAAGTGGAAATTTTGGAAATGAGTTTTGATGAGCAAAAGAAATGCAATTTTATAGAAGTCCTTTGGATTAATACGTTTGAGGCATCTCAATATTTAAAAGCCAAAGGCCTCAGTGAAGAGCCTGTTTGTCACACCTTGTGTGGATATGCAAGCGGTTACCTGTCAAACGTGCTGCAACAGCCTATCCTTGTTAAGGAAGTAGAATGTCGCGCGATGGGCCACGAGCAATGCAAATGTATTTGTATGCCAATAGAAAAATGGGGAGAAGAAATTACGAGTGATCTGAGTTACTATCAAGCGAATAGCATGATCAAGGAACTCGATGAAATAACAGCGAAATTAAAAATGGAGCGGGACCATTTAAGTAAAGCGAGCGATATACACCGGCAATTAATTGAGGAACTACTGTCGAACCAAGGGTTACAAAAAGTTGTTGATATTTTATTTGAAACGACTGGTTTAACAGTCATTATTGAAGATGAATATAATCAAATCATTGTAAAATCAGGAAACCTTCCGAATCCGCTTACTTTAAATACATTTAGAGATTCGAACACTACATTTGTACGTTATTCAGAAAAGCTTTCATTGTTACGCACCCCAATTTTTTATGGAGAGCAAATTAAAGGCTATTGTTCTTTTGTTTTTACAGGAGAGAATCAGCCGAATGAGCTTGATTATATGATTATTGAAAAGGCAGCAATCACGTCTTCGCTTATATTATTGAATGAAAGTATAAAAGTTACAACGGAGCAAACGATTAAACGGAGCTTTTTAAATGATATCTTGGAAGGTCGATTAGCAAAGGAAGAAATGTATAAAATCGCCTATTATTTAGATTTCAATCCTTCCTCGACCTATTGGATGTTAACGTTTGAACGATTTGTAAAGGAACCAAAAATTGAACATGAAATAGCGTTTAATGAAGAATTGATTCGTCATATTCATCTATTTTTGAAAGAGCGCTCGATCAATTCAATCGTTTCACAAAAACTCAACAAAATTATTATATTAATTGAGTACCCAGCTTTTGAAAGTTTGCATATATCACAGTCTACGTTTATTGATCAATTGTTAAAGCATTGTTCACGGCGCTTCCCAAAATATAGGATTTCTGTCGGTGTTAGCTCTGTCATCCAGGAGTTTTCACAAACTGTCACGCTATACAATGAAACATTGGCGGCATTACGTGCAACAAACAATCGAAAAAATGTATATTACTTCGAAGAGCTAGGCATTGAAAGTGTTTTATTCCAAATACAGGATGATGTGTTGATTGAGCGCTTTGTGAATCAACATATTGGTAGGTTGTTAGAAGTAGATAGTAATGAATTTGAGTTAATAAAAACGTTATTTGCATATATAGATAGTGGAAGTAGTATTAACGATACTGCGAAGGAATTATCCATGTCGATTAGCGGATTACGCTATCGACTGGCCAAAATTAGTGAGATTTTAAACCATGATCTGAATGATACACAATATGCCTTCACACTTTATTTAGCAATCAATATTTTAAAAGCAAAAGGAAAAATTGAGATGTAACTATAAGCCTTGCCCATTAACTTGTTGATGGGCAAGGCTTTTTACTTTTCTTGATTTACGCAATCCAATTAAATATATAAGGATAGTATTTAATAGGAAACGTTTTAAAAACAATCTAAATTCAGTATCTATCGTAGGTATATTTAAAATATTCTAAATATTATAATTCAAATCAGTAGCAGATGCTTGATAGGATTTGAAAACGTTTACTTATGAGGAGGAAGGTATATGGCAGTTAATCTTTTAGAAGTTAAAAAGGCTACCAACAAAGAAGAACTTCTTAGGAGGGCAAAGGAGGTCGGTTTATTAGCTGAAAAATACGCTTTAAAGGCAGATCAAGATTCGAAGCTTCCAGATGAAGTAATTGAAAAAATAAAAGAAGCTGGGTTTCATAAACTCTTACGACCAAAAGAATATGGCGGTCAAGATTTAGATTACTTTACTTTTGGTGAAATGATCCGCACGATCGCGAATCATAGTATCGCTGCCGCATGGTTAAGTTATTTCTTTGTTATTCATGAAACCTGGGTTGCGTTTTTACCAAAAGAAAGCCGTGATGAATTGTATGGACATGGTGGCTTAATGGCAGATGTATTTGCCCCTGTCGGGAAAGTAACAGAAGATGGCGAAGGCTATCGCCTTTCAGGGCAATGGAACTTCTGTAGTGGAGTGCTTTGGAGTGATTGGATTGGACTAGGCGCAATCACCAAGCTAAAGGATCAGACAGAGCCGGAATATTGTTTATTTATTTTGAATAAAGAGGAAGCAGAAATCGTCCATAACTGGGATGCAATGGGCTTGCGTGGCTCAGGAAGTAACGCGGTGAAAGTTGATAACGTTTACATACCGCCGAATCGGATTTTCCATGCAACACGTGTCATTAACGGTGAAGGCCCAGTAGATGGCAATTTTGAGCCTGACTATCAAATTTTCAATGTACCCTATATCCCATGGTTCTTAATGGGCTTCCAATTTATTCAGATTGGTGGGATTGAACGATTGATTGATATTTTCCAAGAAAAAACAGAAAATCGGATTCGTATTTTTAACAATAATTCAAATGAAAAAGAAGCAGCTAGTAGTCAACGCGTACTGGCGGAATTAAAACTACAATTAAGTTCTTTAAAAGGCTTAGCAAATGATTACGTTGAAAGGTTAACGTATTATCAACAAAATCGCATTCGTACATTGGATGAAGAAGAGCGTGAAAGATTGTTTGGGATTCGTGGGCATATATCAAAAACGACTTCTGAGATGGCGCTCCGTATTTTACTAACTTTAGGTGGAAACTCAGTATTTAAAGGGCAACCGACCGAATTGTTTGTGCGTGACATTATGACAGCGGCTTCTCATCCGACGCACCATTACGAAGATGCAATGGCATCATATGGCAAGTCAATCTTTGGCTTTAAAGGAAACCCAATTTGGTAAATAAAACTTTGGAGGGAATGTGAAATGATGAAAGAACCTATTTTTGATGTGGCACATCTGGCACATATTGAAATTTATAGTCCTAAAGTAGAAGAGTCTGTTTGGTTTTTTAAAGAAATTTTAGGGATGGAAGAATCGCACCGTCAAGGTGATTCTGTTTATATGCGTGCTTACGAGGATTTTTATCATCATACATTGATTATTACGAAAAATGATGAAGCGGGTCTTGGGCATGTGGCATGGCGTGCCACATCTCCGCAAGCACTAGAGCGTCGTGTACGAGAAATTGAAGCGACAGGTTATGGTTTGGGTTGGATTAATGGTGATGTCGGTCATGGACCAGCCTATCAATTTACCACACCAGATGGACATAAAATGGAAATTCTTTGGGAGGTTGAATATTTCAAAGCGAATGAGGAACAAGCTACACCACTCTTAAACCGTCCACAAAGGCGTCCACGTCGCGGTGTGCCAGTACGTCGCTTAGACCATGTGAATGTCCTGGCGAGCGAAACAAATAAAAACGTTGAGTTCTTAGAAAATGCACTAGGATTTAAAGTGCGCGAACGTATTCTAAATGATGATAATACAGATGTAGCAGCATGGTTAAGTTCTAACTCATTAGTGCACGAAGTTGCCATCATGGGAGACGCATTAGCTGAAAAAGGAAGATTACATCATATTTGCTACTGGTACGGCTATCCCCAACATTTAATGGATGTGAGTGAATTATTGGTGGAGCATGGGTTTAAAATTGAAGCAGGTCCTGGCAAGCACGGTGTCTCTCAGGCTTACTTCCTATATGTGATCGAACCTGGGGGTAATCGTGTTGAATTATTCGGTGACACAGGTTATCAAATTTTTGACCCAGACTGGAAAACGGTTGAATGGAAAGGGAAAGATTTAGAGCATGCAATTATTTGGTACGGCTCTAATTTACCACAGGAGTTCTTTGAATATGGAACACCAGTGAAGAAAAAGGCAGTTGCACCACTAAAATAAATGCTGGTGAATAGTTAAAGGTGAGCTTTTCCAATGTACAAGCTCACCATGTATGGAATGTAAAAGCGAGAGGAAGCTTTCAATAGTTTCCTCTAACTTTATTAATAGATAGAAGGAGCAATGCGTTATGACGATTATCTCTAAATATATGGATGTGAATGGGATTAACACACACTATCATGAGGAAGGGAGAGGAGCAGAAAAAATTATTTTAATACATGGGTCAGGACCAGGTGTATCTGCCTTCGCAAATTGGCGCTTAATTATCCCACGCTTAAGTGAATCCTATCATGTATTGGCACCAGATATTATTGGTTTTGGCAAAACAGATAAACTCCCCAATCATCAATATACCGTTGAATTGTGGGTACAACATTTAATTAGCTTTATTGAATCGGTGTCGGATGAGCCTGTGTACCTAGTCGGTAACTCAATGGGCGGCGCATTAGCGCTTCATGTTGCCTATCAAAGACCGGACCTTGTGAAAAAATTAATTTTAATGGGTAGTGTTGGCATCAAGTACCAAATTTCAGAAGGGTTAGAACGTGTTTGGGGGTATGAGCCAAGTTTGGAGTCCATGCGAGAATTAATTGAATTATTCTCGTACGATGAAAAAGCAGCGAAAAATGAAGAATTAGTCCGTCTTCGCTATGAAGCTAGTATTGAACCTGAGGTGAAAGATGCATTTTCGGCAATGTTCCCAGAGCCTCGCCAACAAAAACTGGACGAATTGGCGTTAACCGATGAACAAATTCAAAGTATTAAAGTACAAACACTATTATTCCATGGCTTGAATGACAAGGTTATCCCCATTGCAGACACAAGCTATCGTCTTATTGAATTGCTTCCGCATGCAGAACTACATGTATTTAATGAGTGCGGGCATTGGACACAAATCGAAAAAACCGAGCCGTTCGTGGAGAATATTTTAAGATTTATTAAATGATGAATCTCATAAAGATGAGCCCTACGCGTATTGGAGGATTTCGAAAAGTAAAGTGGGTAATTTCAATATTCCTACTAATATAAAAATAATCTTGGGAGGTTCATAGAGATGGATGATCGTCAATTTCGAACGGCAATGGGAAAATTCGCTACAGGGGTAACCGTGATTACGACAGAACTGGATGGGGATGTACATGGTATGACGGCAAATGCCTTCATGTCTGTATCCCTTGATCCAAAGCTTGTTGTCATTTCAATTGGAGAAAGGGCAAAAATTTTAAATAAAATCAAGGAAAGCAAGATCTTTACTGTGAATCTTTTGGCTGCGGATCAACAAGAGCTATCGATGATCTTTGCGGGACAAATCAAGGAACCTCGTGAAGTTATTTTTGATCGTCTAGATGGCAAACCAGTGTTAGCAGGCGCGATCGCACAGGTGGCTTGCGAAGTATCCGCGGAGCATATTGAAGGAGATCACACTTTGTTTATTGGAAAAGTAACTGATATTCATCTTGAAGAGAAGGAACCGCTTGTGTTCTTTAACGGAAAATATCGTGTATTGGCAGAAGTATAAGCTGACTTCATTATTGGAACATGAAAGGAGACTGTATGGAAACGATCTATTTAAGTAAGGAAAATTTGGCTGCTTATCAGGAAATGGCATGCTCAAATGTTATGGCACTTGGATGTTTTGACGGTCTCCATCATGGGCATGTAAAAGTGATTCAAACTGCATTGTGGGAAGCAAAGGAAAGACAAGTCTCACTGTCAGTAATGAGTTTCTTTCCTCACCCGAAAACGGTCATCGGGGGGAAGGCATGTATTCACTATTTAATGCCGCAGTCCGAAAAAGAAAAGAAGCTTAGTGAACTAGGTGTTGATACTTTTTACCTTGTGGAGTTCGATAAAGACTTTGCAGGGTTGTCACCTCAAGGATTTGTTAAGGAATACTTGATCAATCTGGGTGTTATTCATGCAGTAGCAGGATATGACTTTTCGTATGGCAGCCTTGGTGCAGGGAATATGGATACATTGAAACAAGATTCCGGAGGTCGGATGGATGTAACTACGGTCGACAAGGTGGAGTACAAAGGGGAAAAAATCAGTTCGACTCGTATTAGACAACAACTGTTAGATGGGAATGTCGAGGAGCTGCCCTATCTTATCGGGCGCTCTTACGAATTAAAATGCGAAGGCGCTGGATCGGTTTTAACTCCCTATTCACACTATACACTCCCTGCGCCTGGGAGCTATGATGTTACATTGAAGAATAAGAGCAAATCTTTGCAGACCGAAGTGATGGTAAACGAGAAAAACGTAACGCTTACTAGTATAGATCAGATTCCATCATGGCTCGAAGGAAACTTGACCATCGTCTGGAATCGGCGGATGAAGGCTGAAAAGGTTCAAACGGGGAAAAAGGATCATACTTTTTGTCGTCCCTTATTTGTTTAGATGAAAAATAAACCCATTATAAATAGAAAGAAGGGTCAAAAGTGGCTCAAATTGTAGAAGCCTATAAGCATTTACTTCAAGCTGAAAAAAACAAAAAGTCTGTTGTCCCACTTACGGATTTGTATCCTCATATCACTATTCATGATGCTTACCGAGTTCAAATGAAAAGTATTGATCAGAAGGTTAAGGATGGCCAAAAAATCGTTGGGAAAAAGATCGGGTTAACTTCGTTTGCGATGCAGGAGCTATTAGGAGTTGATCAGCCCGATTACGGTCATTTATTGGATGGTATGGATATTCCGAATGGTGGCAGCATTCCAATCGAAACGCTTTTTAACCCTAAGGTAGAGGGCGAGCTTGCTTTTGTGTTGAAAAAAGATTTGATAGGGCCAGCTGTTACAGTGGAAGACGTCCTAGAAGCAACAGAATATATTGTTCCTTCTATTGAGATCGTTGATAGCCGTATTACTGATTGGAAAATTAAATTAGAAGATACGGTTGCGGATAATGCCTCTTGTGGACTGTTCACCTTAGGAGGTCAAAGGTTCGATCCAAATGGAATGGATTTAACGAAAATCGAAATGAGTCTTTATAAAAATGGTCAGTTCATGAATAAAGGGACAGGGGCTGATGTATTAGGTCACCCAGCAACATGTGTTGCATGGCTGGCAAATAAACTAAATGAATACGATGTTACTTTAAAAGCTGGGGAAGTCATTTTATCTGGAGCCCTATCGGCGGCTGTTGTAGCTCAAAAGGGAGATGTCTTTACAGCTGAGTTTAGCCAGATAGGAAAAGTTGAGGTATCTTTTGGTTAAGTTACGAATGGTTATTTTTTACATACCTGCTTAACATAATGCGGTGTGGCAGAATTGGCAGAAGCGCAAGAATCAAAATCTTGTTCCTCTGAAATTTCGGTTCGACCCAGACAACTGGTATCAGATTGTGCTCAGAAAAGATTATTTATCAACGTTTCTTACATTTTGTAAGGAATGTTTTTTTATTATCAGCGGAATACTTACTACAGGGTACTCTGATCCAACCTGATCAGCTGAAGTACAAGTCATAAAGAAATATTGCGAAGAATGGTGGAGTTAAACCGGGCGGGTAAGAAAGTGGATTTGATCACTATGACAACCAAAGTGAATATTTTATCGAGTGACCAACAAGAATTATCAATGATTTTTGCAGGACATTTGAAAAAAGAAGTAGCATTTGACACCTTAAATGATCTGCAGGTAATAAGATGCTCACTTGCTCAAGTTACATGTGAAGTGGTAAACATCCATGTAGAAGGGGATCATTCCCTTTTTATTGGAAAAGTCAAAAATATTCAACTTGAAGAAAAAGATCTACTCCTTTTTGAGGACTGAAAATGTTCGTGAGAAAGTGTTAATTAGAAATTATGAAAACTGTCAGTACCCTGAATGGTTACTGGCACTTTTTATGTTCTAGAAGGCATTATGGTTGGTGCCGGCACTCGTAAATGCTAGTCTAATGAACATAGCGGCATCACTACAATTACAACTGTTCATAAAATGTATAAAGATGTTCATGTAAAAATTTAATATTAAAGACATGAACTTTGTAAGGGATAAAGTATTAAATGGCTTCAAATAGAAGCAAAATTTTGGACGTTTAGAGATTTATTCAGGACCTTTTAAGTCTGGACTGAAATACCCATCATCTATTAATTCAAAATTGCTACCAATAAGATCTTAACTATTTTTATAAGCTATATAATACTACTATGAAAATTCACTTCT
>NZ_JAGGQY010000083.1:0-17036 GCF_018613105.1 Bacillus sp. ISL-77 | reverse complement strand
CATTTCACACAACTAAACTGCCACGTTAGTGGAACAAGAAAAAGAGCTGCCGTAGCAACTCAGCGTTAAACTCTAGCACCTGTTCAGTTTAACAACGTATTACTCACTATGAATTTCAAAGCAGAAATATCCAAAAGGCAAATGTTCATCTTTTAATTCCATTTCTGATTTTGCAATTTCCATCATTTTGGGCAGGGTTTCCCTTAAAGATTCTTTATATTTTTTAAGTGCTTTTTGATAAGAATCTACATCGTTATTCTTACATAGAGGATATAAAATTGCCCCTAATTTTAAATTACTAAGTGTTCTTGGGGTATCAATGGGGTTAAGACAATCTAAGATGTGCATCTCTTGAATCTTTTCATCAAACCAATCTCTATATTCTATATAAAACATAAATTCCTCGAATTCAATTTGCATATCTACTTCTTCATTTATATAAAATGGTGTAATCCTAATGTATTCGGTAGTTGAATCAGAACTAATAATCTCATCTAATATGCCATTTAAGTCCGTAATGGTCGGATAATAACTATATTTTCCGTTATAGTAAACAGTGTTATTATAAATAATCTGGTTAATCTTTCCTTTTCCTTTGTCTATCATTTTCATCGCCTCCCTTATTAGATATTCTTCATATATTAAGCCCACTTCTTCTTGAACTAAACTGCCACGTTAGTGGAATAAGAAAAAGGCTGTTGGAACAGCCTTTCGTTGTTAAATTAAAGCACCCGTTAGCCATCCATGCAGCACAAAATCATTCTACGGCTGGAGAGGAAGGTCGCTGAACTATGGTGCGTTAGAGCCCATCCGTTAGTCTGACTCCACCGACCACGGTGCACCACTGACTGTCGCTCCCTTACGGGAAGCACACATGGTAGATTAATCCTATTCTGGTTGTTGCACCAGCCTCTAATTATAATGATCGCCGTAGAAAGGATGTTTTCAATGGATGTAGTCATTGAAAGGTTCTTGGGCAGGATTAGTTCCTGGGCAAAATGAAAGCGCTGGAAAAAGAAAATCAGCCAAAACTAAAAAAGGAAATAAGTATTTAAGATCGGCGTTAACTGAAGTAGCTCATTCAGTAAGAGGATCCAAAAACTATCTCGGAGCACTATATAGACGTACAGCATCCCGAAAGGGTAAGAAACGTGCTGGTATTGTAGTCGCTCACGCAATGTTACGTATCTCTTATTATCTCTTAACCCGAAAAGAAATGTATGTAGACTTAGGCGAAGACTACTTTGAAAAGCAGAGACAACAATCTATCGTTCGGCATTCACTGAGACGACTCGAAAGTTTAGGATACACAGTTACGTTAGAAGAACCTAAAGCCTCTTAATCCAGTCACTTTCTAAACCATAGATCAATGAATCTGGCGCTCTCCCCTTTTTAAAAAATGAATGAGCTGCGTCCTCTTTAGTACTGCCTTTTTTCACTGAGTTAAAGAAGTCTATTTTCATGGTAGTTTAATAAGAAAAGAATTAACACTTAAATACAGTGAAGCTTAACGGACCTATATCGGTAAAGGCCACCTTTAAAAAATTCATTCTATTTCATTAGCGTACTCAGCTTCTATTTCCTCACACAACTCAGGGAATTGCTTCTTAAAGGATTTTACTATCTTTGTGATTTTACTGAATGCATACTTTTCTACTTCGTCATAAGGAATCCATATCTCTTTATTCTGAATCTCTTCATAAAGAGACGAAATAACTGTATCGCGGTATTTAGGGGGTAGTTTCCTTGTTGTGCGTCTTTCTTTCATCTTATCGAAGTAGAGATTACAAAGTTCTGTTGCGATCCATTCCTTTTGACTATTTTTTAATAGTGAATAACGTTTGTTTGTTTGAAGAAGCTTTCCATTTACTTTAATATGATTTTTCATAAATAACCATCCTCATCTACCATTTATCATTTTCTCCTAACTTTATTATTCAAGTAAACTACTCCGTCTGTAACGATAAAGAAAAAAGAATATCAAAATATTACATTCCGACTTTAATTCAAGCACCCATTAATTGAACAAGATAAACCAAACTTTGTTCTAACAAAATAATATCCTTTGCATTAAGCCTTATTTTCTACCATTGAAAATAGAACATTGTTTTAGTTATAATGTTGGTAAAAAGTAAAGGAATGCATAAAATGAAAGATCAGATTGATGAATTAACGTTATTATTATTGCATTTAACATCTTTTAAAGAAGATTATGGATTAGGTGATGCTCAGAGAAGTTGGAAAGGTTATCCTTTTGAGTCACTATATGAATTAACAGAGAATGATTACATTCGTGGCAGCAAGCAATCAAAATCAGTGTATCTAACAGAAAAAGGAATCGAAAAAGCCAAGAAACTGATGAAGAAATATAATATAGAAGAACAATAAGGGGTCTTTCAAACGATATTTCACTTTACCTTTCGTAAAAAAAGACCTGCGTTGTATATTAAGCAGACCTTGAACTCTAGCACCCGTTAGCTTAAGTACAATATTTCAGAATCTTGCATTCTTGGATAAAAACTATAACTAAAAGTTTTATTTTATTCTGTGTAAATATTCTAAATATGTAAAAAAGCTTACTCAAAGAGTAAGCTTAACCGCTATAAACACTATCACATGTTCCAGGTTTTGGTTCATAAAAACAATGTTCTTTAAATTGACCAGATTGAGGTTGACCGTACCATGTTGGAGGGCATGGAGCATGTGGATTAAAATACCAAAGAGCAAATTTCGCTGGGTGGTCTCTCCAATAATCCAAATTCTGTTTTGCTAATCTTCTTTCAGAAGTTCTTGATCTTTGATAAAATACATTCCCTTTTTGAACTGCTTCAAAGGAAAAATTTCCTCCTTGTACTTGAAAAATAACTTGGTTAATTGTTCTTAAACCTTTAAAGTCTGTACAATTTGCTACAACACGATTCACAATTACATTTCCAACATATAACATTCCCTGTTTTCCTTCACCTTCGGCTTCTGCTCTCATCATCCTTGCCATTAAGTCAACGTCTGAACTTCGGTAACTAACTCTTGGCATTTTTCCACCTCCAAAATATAATATGAAAAAAAGGCTACATTCATGCCATTGTTTATATAATAAGAATGCTTAGTTTTTAAAACTACAGTTTTTAAGTAAAATGAAAACTATTGCATTCTTTTTATACCTTTATTCAACTATACTGCTCCCTTTAGTTCAATAAGAAAAGGCTGCCAGGAATTTGAGTTGTAAAAAAGCTGGGAAGACCTAGCTTTTTTTGTATGATTCAACAAAATTAACCAAATAATAAATGAAACCAAATCAAGGTATTATTAATTTGAGGTGATATAATGCCAATCCTCGAAGTTGATGAGAGTACCCTTTACTACACTGTTAAAGGTAAAGGGATTCCAATCATATTTATTCATCCACCTGTTCTTACTTCTATAAATTTCATATACCAGTTAGAAGAACTATCTCGTTATTTTCAGGTTATCACCTTTGATATACGAGGACATGGAAGGAGTCCTTTTTCAAGAAAACCTGTTACCTATCCACTAATCGTTGAGGATATAAAAAAACTAATGGACCATCTGAATATTAAGCAAGCCTTTTTATGCGGATATTCAACAGGGGCATCTATCCTATTGGCGTTTTTTTTATCAACTTCAAAAGGGCGTGCTTTAGGTGGAATCATTATTAGTGGAATGTCTGAGGTAAGTGACTGGCGTCTAAAAAACAGAATACGCATTGCTAAAAACCTTGCAAAGATTGGGGCATTGCCTGCTTTAGCTCGTTCAATATCCCATAGCAATTCAAATACAAAAGAGTTGTTCGACAAGATGTTACTAGAAGCTAAAAAAGGTGATGCTAGAAACATCTTGCAATACTATGATTACAGTTTGAACTATAACATTTCCGATCAACTAGAAAACATTACTATGCCAATTTCCCTCATTTATGGCGGAAAAGATAAAACATTTTATCGTTATGCACAACAACTACATACGAAACTACCTCAAAATGAACTAACCTTTGTTAAAGGCATTAAACATCAGGTCCCAACAAAAGCAGCAAGTGAATTGAATCAAGTTATTTATCGATTTATCCAAAATATTCCATCAAACAAAGGTGAATAAGCTTGGATGTTAAACTATTTCGTTTAATAAATTTGCTTTCCGGACGTCATTTAGTAATAGATAAATTAATGATACTTATTTCCAAAAAGATGAAATTTGTTTTCTTTATTATTTTAGTGATTTTGCTTTTTAAAAAAAAGAATGTAACTATTGAAGCAGTAGTGTCTATCATGATTTCGTTATTCATGCATTTTATAATTAAGTTATTTTATTTTAAGCCCCGTCCATTTATAGAAGGGAGAGTAGGTATACTTATCCCTTCAAAATTCGATTCGTCCTTTCCAAGTAAACATACACTACTAACTTTCGCCGTTTCAACAATAGTCCTCTTTAATGAACGCATCCTTGGATCTATTATGTTGGGGTTTTCTTTTTTAACAGGATTGTCACGAATTTGGGTAGGACATCATTATCCATCTGATATTGCAGGAAGTGCTGTATTAGGCTCTTTAACAAGTGCGATTATTAATAAAATATTACAAAGAAAATGGCAATGAAAACTCTAAGGAATTTCACTGCCTATAGATGTGATTGACTTTTAAATTAACAAATAGCTGAGAAACATTGGGTTCACTATTTCCCTTGTGAGGTCCTGATAATCCCTTCTACTAATCAAACGCTTTTTGGAGGCTTTCCTCCTTTTGAATTTTGGCAAATACAGTTAGATTAGTTGTTCCGCAAATTATGAAACTGAAAATAAGTATTAAAAAGAAAAACTTTTGTTCATTTTTCATCACCCTAAATTATAACTAGGTGTATTTTTCCCGAGTCAATTACAACTATCCTTATTCAAGTAAACTGTCCTTTAGTTCAATAAGAAAATGAGCTGCCACAACAACTCCACAGTTCAACTCTTGCACCCGTTACTTTAAGCACAATTCTTCACAATCTTGCTTTGAAAAATCAACAAAGTTGCAACTTCAAAGCTAACGCGATTCTCTTAAAGTGGCGAAAAACTGAAATATAACTATAATATTTTTTCATATTTAAATAACTGAAGTTTTTCAGTAATTTGTACTTAGGATATTTGGTTTGTAAGTTGAACAAGGAATAACTCTATTCATTACTGAATAAAACACCATTTAAAAACATTTATGTGTGGTGGGTTGACAGTTTCGTTCATATCAGTTGAAGAAGAACAGCTTATTTGCTATGAAGAAATACTGTTCTTCTTATGCTGTATAAAACAGTTAATTGTACAAATTTATTTTACATAATGTTTTTTAAAATCTGGGTAAATAGAAAATTTATGGCGTAAATTCACGAGGTTTTTCCCAAAACTTTCCTCTAGAAGTTCTCTATGTTTCTCCATAATTTCCATGAGATACAAATCATGAATCATGACTTCTGTAATTGGCATGACTAAACCTACATGCATGGTCCATGCTGCACGGCTATCTTCGCCCAGCGAAACAATACCTGCTACTACTTCTGAATCATCTCCACTAATAACAATCCATCGTCCACCATACTCTTCTGTAATTTCATGACCCATATAATGAAGGTAAACATTAGCAAAATCGGAGACGATTTCCCCATAAGCAATAATCGTTACGTTGACCCCTCTTTTTGCTGCCTGTCTTAGTTCAGAATCCAACTCTTCGAATTCCTCTTTCCAAACCTCTAAGAGAATTCTTTTTGTAGCAGATGATATACAAGCTTTTACCTTATCGAGTATTTCATTGCGTCCCGTGATATTCCAGATATTTTCACGGTCATTTGCAGAACGTTCGAACTCCGCTAGTGATTTTTCTGCCAATTCCAAATTCTCTTCTGCTTTCCTTCGGCGGTTTTTAATTAGCTCCTTGGCAGGAACAGGAGTATACTGTGGCGTGTTTCCAGGACTAACCAGAATATCTCCTCGTATGGCGAGACTATCTAGAACTTCATAAATTCTTGAACGTGGTACACCAGAATTTTTCGCTACTGCATATCCAGTTAATGGCGATTCTTCCAATAAGGTAAGATACGCTTTCGCTTCATATTCGGTAAAATTTAGATTCTTTAATGTTTCGAAAATGGTTTCTTTCATAAACCCTCCAATATAATATCAGTCGCTACCTTAGTAACTAATATTTTATCAAAATCAGTTGATTATTTCCAAAGGCTTCTGATATACTCGTGGTAAGTAGTTACTTTGGTAGTCACTATTAGCAAATGAAGGGAGAAACAACATGGATAGCTTACTAACATACATTTCAATTGCTGCAATGATGGTTGTTATTCCAGGAGCAGATACTATGCTATTGGTGAAAAACACACTCAGCTATGGTACAAAAGCTGGACGTTATACGGTTCTCGGAATGGCAACGGGACTTTCTTTTTGGACGCTTATTGCTATTCTTGGATTATCTGTTGTCATTGCAAAGTCTGTAATTCTTTTCAGTACAATCAAATATTTGGGAGCTGCTTACTTAATTTATTTGGGTATAAAAAGTTTTTTTGCTAAAAGTGTTTTTTCTTTAAAGGAAATTCAAGCACAAGCGAATGCACCTACCAATTCTTCAAGTCGGCATAATAAAGAGTCTTTTATGCAAGCGTTACTTAGTAATGTTCTTAATCCAAAGACTGTTTTGGTTTATATAACTGTCATGCCTCAATTTATCGATTTGAACGGAAATGTAAATCAGCAATTGATTGTGTTAGCATCAATCCTTTCTTTACTCGCTGTATTGTGGTTTCTTACCCTTGTTTATGTAATTGATTACGCAAAAAAATGGTTGAATAACTCCAAATTCCAGAAAGTATTCCAAAAATCAACTGGCTTAATTTTAGTAAGTTTGGGCGTTAAAACAGGAATTTAAATTCATTTACTAACACTCCTAATTCGACTTTTTCCGTTCAGACAACTGAACGGTTTTTTTGTCCTCATTTGTTTCAAACGTGCAACTCATTGTTCAACTAACCTGCTCGTTAGCACAAGAAGCGACTGCCCCTATTGGACAATCGCCCCCGTTAGCTTAATAAAAAATAAATGTTGGCACCTATCTAATTTCATAAAATAACCATTCAGATAGTTCTCCACCCATTTTATTATAAAGGGATTGGGCTACAAAATTATCTTTTGCCGTTTCCCAAGTCATGAGCCCTTGTATATGCAACTTTACCAATACATAAAAGAAGAAATTCAAAAAGGGATTCTAGATGCTGGAACTCGTTTACCATCAATCCGTCAACTTTCATCGTATTTAAATGTAAGTAAAAACACGATAGAATTAGCTTATCAACAATTAATTGCTGAAGGATATGTAGAAAGTAGAGCAAGAAGTGGCTTATATGTGGTGGAAAATGACACGGACATAATTCCAATCAAAAAAGCAAAGCGAAAATTATTTGATGAAGTTTTAAATGAGAACAAAGAAACATTTGAATATGATTTCCGACAGGGAAGAATTGATTTAGAACATTTTCCTTATACAACTTGGAGAAAACTTTCTAACCAGGTGTTATTTCCTGAGAACAAAAGTAATTTTTTGTACGGAGACCCTCAAGGTGAGCTAGCACTTAGGAGAGAAATAGCACAATACCTCTATCAATCCAGAGGTGTAAATTGTTCTCTAAGCCAGATCCTTGTTGGATCTGGGATCCAGCAATTGCTAACAACTTTTTGCCAAATAATCGGTGTAAATAATCAATCCATTGCATTTGAAGAGCCTTCATATGATGGTGCGAGAATGGTTTTTAAAAACTTAGGTTTTAACTTACGCCCCATCTTGTTGGATGAAACAGGAATTAATATGGAGAACTTAAAAAGTAGTGATGCAAATGTGGTATACGTTACGCCTTCTCATCAATTTCCTTGTGGAATGATAATGCCTTATTCGAAAAGAATGGAATTAATACAGTGGGCAGAGCAACGTAACGGATTCATAATTGAAGATGATTATGACGGAGAGTTTAGATACATTGGAAAGCCAATTCCTTCTTTACAAGGATTAGACCCAAATGGAAGGGTTATTTATTTAGGTACTTTTTCTAAAGCTTTAATACCAGCTTTACGAATGAGTTATATGGTTTTACCAAAATATTTGTTGTCAGTTTTCAAACGAAACTTTGCCTCCTATGAGCAAACTGTATCAAAAATTCATCAAATAACTATGCAGTTATTTTTTGAAGAAGGACATTGGGATAGACATATACGGAAAACGAGAAAAATTTATCAAAAAAAACATTCAACGCTTATTTCAAGCATTATAGATATAATGGATGACAAAGTTAATATAGTTGGCAGTCATTCAGGGTTGCATATTTTATTACAAGTAAACAACAAAATGACTGAGAAAGAGCTTGTACAAACTGCACTAAGAAATAAAGTAAAGGTTTATCCAACATCGAAATATTTTAATGATTTACGGCATATTAATAATCCTCTGATCCAACTAGGATTTGGTGGATTAACAGAACATCAAATAACTGAAGGAATTATTCTTTTGAATAAAGCTTGGTTTAAATAATTATAAACAACAGTTTTACTTTTATTTAAATAATAAAAAGGTGCGATACCACTATTAAAGTATCGAAGATACCTAGCAAAATCCAGTGAACATTTAAAGCCATCAAGTTTAGCTCATCGAATTCGATTCATTAAATCGATATTTCGTTGGTCACACGAAGAAGGGCATATAACAAAAAATCCAGCTGCTAAAATTAAAGAACCTAAACAAGGGAAACGAATCCCAAAATTCTTAACAGAGAGGGAAATTGAGCATTTAAGGGAAGCGTGTTTTACTCCAATGGAAAAGGCATTACTTGAATTTATGTTTTCCACAGGTTGTAGAATTGGTGAAATAGTTTCTCTCGAAAAGAATTTTATCAATTGGTCAAATCGCTCTGCCATTTTCCTGGGAAAGGGGGATAAAGAAAGGGAGGTCTATTTTAATATACGTTGTGAAATTTGGCTGAAACGATACTTAGATTTTCGTCAGGATAAAGACCCAGCTATTTTTGTAACTGAACGGCACCCGCATAAAATGAGTATTGGTCAGATGAGGTACATAATAAAACGAATATCAAGTCGTGCAATACTTCACAATTTTGCTACCTTATCTTGAATACGCATTCGTTTATTGAAGAACTAATATAGATTTTTAGTAAATTGTTCTTCTGAAATTACTTGTAATCCATTTCTTTTTAGTAAAGCAGATGTAACTCCAGTTCCCACAATTTTCTTACCAATGAATTCTCCATTATAAATCATAGAACTACCACAGGATGGGCTATTCTCCTTTAGCACAACTATTGTTGCATTTATTTCTTTAGCCTGTTCCAAAGTAGCATAAGCACCTTTTATGTAAAGTTCCGTAACATCTTTTCCTGATTTTTCAATTACTTTAGCCTTTCCATCGAGTACATCTCCCCCGTCTCCACCTATTATCTCAGCAGGTTCTCTGGGAGTTACAAATCCACCAAGTAATTCAGGACATATGGTGATAGCTTTATTTTCTTCTACTAATTTGCGTATTGTATTATTTAAACTACTTGTACCGTTATACTTTACCTCTAACCCTGCTAAACAGGAACTAACTAATATCATCGGCTAACACCCTTTCACAATAAATCAATTCTTCATTTTATAATTAATTTTATATTTCGAAAATAGTTAATACAACAAGTTTCTTTTGCATTAACCTGCTTCTTTAGTTCAAAAAGAAAAAAGAGCCACCTAAGTAGCTCAAAGATTTTTAAGTATAGCTCTCATTAGTTCCAAAAACTTTATCTTATTTGATTTATTAATTCTTTTGTTGTAAGTATAGTAGCGAACTCGTCATTTAAAGTAGCTAGGGAGGTATTATGTATAAGTTCGGCATCATAATAGTTTCCATTTTGGTCTTTCATTCCAAATGCTGCTGTTGCATCTGAAATAAGGTATGTATTAAAACCTAAATTCCCACTCATTCTTGTAGTCGTAGATACACAATGAGGCGTAGTCAGGCCTGTTATTACTACATTTGCTATATTATTTAATTTAAGAAACTCTTCTAAGTTTGTACCAATAAAACTACTATTTACTTTTTTTGTTATAACTAATTCATCTTCAAGGGGTTTAACCATTTCTTTTATAACAAATCCTTCGTTTTTTGGATAAAATACAGAATGTGGGTTATCGGACATATGTTGAATATGTATTACTCTCCATCCTTTATCCCGCCATAATGCTAGTATCTTACTAATGTTTTCTTCTACTATTTAAAGTGCCTATTACGAAAATGAAGTAATATTTTGCCCGTGGTGACTTGAGTTTAAGACGTAAAAAATCAGTTTAAGCAATGTATTTTAATTACAATACATTTGTTCTTTAACAAACCTGCCCCGTTATTGGAACAAGAAAAATAGCCGCAGCTACGACTCTTTGTTAAACTCAAGCACCCGTTACTTTAAGTGTAATAATTCACAAAATTATTTTTTCCCAATTATTTGTTGAAGAACGGAACTTATTTTCAGCTAAATTTATCCTTAAACATCTTACTAACCACTAATGCACCCAGTTAACCACTTTTTAGAAGCAAATAAGGTGGGCGACCGCCCCCCTGGTGATTAGAAATCATTCGTTCCTAACCAATTTTTTTAAAATTAACCCGACAACTAATCCAGGTATCACAAATAATATTGGAAGCCAAACAGGTCCAACTAATACCCCAAAAATCGTTAAATTTGATGAATAGATACAACCAACTGTTACAAAATAAGCTGAAAAAACAAACGGAAGATAAGAATACTTTTCTTTTCCACCACCTGCATCTTTAAACGCATCCCACATTGCAAAAAAATATAAACATGGGTAAAACATTAACCATTGATATTCAGCTTGTTCAATCGCTTTTTTTATGTCCCCCTGAAAACTTGAAATAATTATAGTGTTAAAATTACCTTGAACATTAATTAGAAATTCTAAAAACACAAACACAATACCTTTTATAGGTTTACCATTTATAAATTGTCCGAATCCTGGGAGTGCAATACTCCATAACAACGCTTCTTTACTGTTCGCCAAATTGTTCTATTCCTTTTCTGAATTCTTTTTTTCGACTAGCTTTCAAATAAGTTGTTCAAGCTGTTCCAATGTATCTTAACCCCTGTCAAACGCTTTTGGTGGTGATTCAAACCAACCTTTATCAATTAAGATATTTATGCCGTCGTCAACAAATAAGCCAATGTTTACAAGTGTTCTTATATATAACATATCTATATCTCTTCTTGCAGTTACCGCCAGTGAATTTCCGAACGCCCTTATCTTCATTGCGAACATGTCCACTTTATGCAACAGCATTATTTTATCGGAAAAAGGAGGATATGTAGATGTTGTAACCAAATGATCCAGGTACGAAGGTGATTGAATTTGTTCAATATGAAGTTTTTCCTTATACTGCTTTACAGCTTTTTCAGTCATGTTCAAACCTCTTTTAAACAAAGCCTTTATCTTTTCATCCTTAACTATCTGATAGAACCCCAATAATAATGCCTTACTTGTTGTGTTATTCTCAATGTTATCCCAAAGATGAATGATTTCTAATGCCTGTAATGGTCGGACATCTTTAAGAAAACCATTTATGTAACTTTGTTTATCAATTTTATCAATTCCTTTTGGAGTTTGAATGATCGGAGGTTTTGCAATGAGTTTTTTTTCCATTAAAACATTATTAATTTGCCCTAAAAGGACTGTAGTACATTGATTACAATAAATAAAGAACTCTCTTATATCCTCCCGCATTATCAATGGAACTGCTACTGCGTAAAGGCTCATACCTGCCTTAGCAGCATATTTTAAATAATGAGCGTAAAATTCATCTTCGTATAAACGGGGGGCACCAAGATTTACATCATCTTTAGTAGATCCTTTAGGTATAGGGAAATTTTCTTTTTTTAAAAATCCTTCTATCCACTGCGTGAAATCCTTTGATAAGGCTAAACCATTTTCCAATAGCAACCTAATATCTTCATCATCGCAATGTTGATGAAAATAACCTAAGATTTGAATTGACATACTGTTTCCCATATAGGTAGCCCAAAGCTTACCCAATTCAAAAGTCGTTAAAGGTTGGGTTTCACCTGATGTATGTATACTTAAATTTTGTGGTTTCATCACATTCATTGGATTTAATTCTTTATCCGTGGTCATAACTAATCTCCTCCCGCATTTTCGCTTAGGATTACCATTGGAAAATAATTTAATTCCAACAAATCGGACCTTTAACTTATAACGGTAATCAAAAAAGGACTGCCGAAACTGTCCTTTTACTTCAACTATTCTGCCTGTTACTTGAATAAGAAAAAGGCTTTACCCTGTTAAAGTAAAGCACCCGTTAGCTGAATAAGGAAAAGTTTCGTTGCCAGCACTTCTTACTTTACACAACTATCCATGCTCTGTCCCTACCGCCTGATTTTCACTCCTTTTCCCTGTATATCCATTTTTTTACTGTATATGTCTAATGGCTCCAGGTCAGTATCTTGGGCATAATACAGTTTATATACATTAGTGAGGGGGATAGTATGAGGCTAAGAAATGGAGATTTTTATACAAATGTTTTTACCAATAAGTTATATAGGTTAAATGAAGATAAGGATAGCAGCTGGTACTTGAGTTTACGTGATGAAGAAGGTTATCATGAAACAGAAATGATATCAGGGCGTGATATGATTAGATTGGTAGAAGGTAGTTATAAAAAAAGCTAATAAAAAAAGAGCTACCCCATTCCTGTCATAGTACCTGTAATCAGATTTTTAGTGGAAAGTAGGTAAAACTTGAAACAATATAAGATGTTCCAAGGAAAAAGTCGCCTTTTTGTCGAATATAGTAGATAAAGGGGATTATCCAATGAATAAAGTTGAGTTATTAAAAAAATTACTAAATAGTAGTCGAGGTAATTTGTTTTCATTAGAGATTCCTACTACAAAAGAAAATGAAAAAAAGATTCAAGAATTGGTTAGAGTATTAGAAACAGAAAAAAGAATTAAATTAAGAGAATATGTACAGAGAGAATACTCAGTTTATTTACAAGGAATAATTAAGTATGCATCCGAATAATCGGATGCTTTTTTTATTGGGATGAAGCACCATAGGGTTCTTCAAGTTATACAGTAAGCCAAGATGGGCATAGAATTTTTATGAGATTTAGAAATTGTCAACCTTCATAACCCACAGAGCCAATAAATCCCTTGGGAATCTATTTTCTTAAATTAACCTGCCCCTATAGTTTAAGTACAACATATCACAATCTTCTTGTGGAAAATGAAAAAAGGCGACCTTCTACTTGAAGTATCGCACCCGTTACTTTAAGTACAATATTTCACAATCTAGTAGTGGAGAAATTTGTAGTAGAAATACTTAAAACAGCACGGAATCGCGTGGATGCTGCCATCATTTTATCGTATGCTTCGCTTGCACGTTCTAAAGGAAAGGTTTCAATTAATGGTCGTACATCCGTGAGTACACTGAAGTTAATGGTTTGTTGGATTTCTTCTGCTTGTCCAGTAAACGAACCCCTAACCGTATTGGGTCCTTTTAAAAAGTCCATTGCTGACAATTCCAACTGCTCACCAGAACCTGCTACGATAATTAGTTCACTGTCTGAACCAAGCCCATTGATCAGAGAAGAAATAGCTTTGGCGTTTGGAGCAGTAGCGAGGATTACTTTTGCTCCGCCTAGTGCCTGTAATGCTTGAGCTGGTTCTTCTTTTTCTGAATCAATGTAGTGGTGTGCTCCAAGTTGACGTACCAAATCTTCTTTATCGCTACCCCGTGAAATCGCAACAGTGCGAAATCCAGCTTTTTTTGCGTACTGAACGGCTAAATGTCCAAGTCCACCAATGCCCTGAATGGCAACAAGATCCCCAGGTCGAGCTTTGCTGTTTCTTAATGCACTAAACGTTGTTTCACCAGCACACATAAGTGGTGCTGCTTCCAATGCAGATAATTCATTTGGAATGCTTGACAAACTATCCTCATAAGCTACCATGTATTCAGCGTAACCACCGTCCATTGTCAGACCGGTTACTTGGTTGTTCCCTCCATGCCACCCAATGCCGACACGTTCACCGATTTTCCACTTCGTCGAACCTGTGCCAATTTCTTCAACTATGCCAATCACTTCATGACCAGGAATGCGGGGATACTCCGGAGATGCCCCTTTAATAGCCATGGAGTCTCCATTACATACTCCGCAAGCCTCTACACGGATCAGCGCTTGTCCTTCTCTCGGTTGGGGCACAGGGGTCTTTACTAATTGCATCTTTTCTCCCTTAGAAGGAATTTGTATAGCTTTCATCATTCTCAACATAAACTACCCCCTATAGTTCAGAATTTAAAAATTCTGTTAGCTTTCACATACGATACTCATTGAAAATATCATGTCATAAAGGCTTGTTATTTAAATTAATGATTTCAAAAACTGCCTGTTCAGCTGACTGAAGTGCGCCTTCAAGGTGTCCCCCAAATTGCGAGTTAGTCTCTGTACCAGCAAAAATAATTTTCTTTTCCCATATTCCTCTTTGTGGAGGTTTGCCATATATAGGAAAGTCCCTTAGAGGATTGAAGTCTTCCTCAACAGCCGTTTCTAAATCTGTGGACCAATCTTTGTAAAGTATAGAACTAACATCATTTTTGGCAGAGGGTCCAAAGAGCCTAACCAATTGGTCGATAACCAATTCCAAAATTTTATCTTCACCCAGTTCTTGGCGCATTTTCGCTGGCATTCCGAAGAAACCAAATAATGCACCAGAGCCTGTATCAGGAGAAGCATCATGGATTTCTTGTAGAGGTCCAACCCAGCTCGATGCGAAGCCAGAGAGACCTGATTCTCTCCAAAAAGGACGTTCATAGATGGCAACTGCCTTAGCCTGCCCTGCCATCCACGTCGGTTTGTTTATAAGGTCAGTTATAAGTTCTGTAGGAAGAGAAGGATAAAATTCAATATGACGTGCCACAATTCGAGGCGGCAATGTTAGGATAACAGCACTTGCAGAAACTATTTCCCTCTTTCCATTAGCAAGTTCTGCTTCAAGTGTGATAGCACCGGTATTATCTAGTCGAATTGCTGTTACTCGCGTTTTTAGCTCGACTGTGCCCGGCGGAAGATTATTTGCTACAGCATCAATAAGGGATTGCACACCTCCTATGAATCGCACCGACCTTGCATCAGAATTTTCCGGTAGTACATAACGTTCTGGTGGTTCGTTTTGGTATCGTTCTGAAAGCATTGCTCCTTTGGTGTACTGGTCAAAAGTTCCTAAATTCAGTTCCTTGACAAGATTAGCAATAGTCCTTTCGTGCTGTGACCAGAACCATGTCGGACCGAGGTCAAATTTACCCAAGTCAGGTCTGGTTGGACTTGGAGCGCTTAACACTCTACCTCCGATTCTATCTCTAGCCTCTAGAACCCTACATTTGATGCCTTGTTCAGTAAGCAAAGATGCGGCACGAAGACCACTTAAACCAGCACCAACAATAACTACAGGCTTGTTCATTTTCCTTCCTCCTTGTGTAGTTTTTCCTCTTCTTAATAAGCTTTTATACCGCACAGTATTGTTTAAATAGAGCTCCAAGGTTATTACCGATTGTAAGCCTTCAGAAACTGCCTTAAGCTCTACTAAAGGAAGTTCTTACTTTAAATCATACAAATTGAAAGCATATGAAAGTTCATAAATTATAGACATGAAATATATTTTAATATTTTTGTTCCAGATACTTCTGCCATTCATGAATACTTTCTGCCATACGGTAAGCCATAAACCCTTGCTCTTTCATTTTTTGCGCGGCAATAGCTGAAAAAGCACAGAACTGCCCTCTACAATAAGCTACAACTTCTTTATCTCTCGGTAATTCTTGAAGATATGAATCCAAGTTTTCCATTGGAATAGAGACCGCACCTTCTATATGCCCAGCGTTATATTCCTCTGTTGGACGCAAGTCTAGGAGGACAACATCTCCTCTATTTAACTTTTCGTACACTTGATCCATCGTAAGTGTATTTAAACCTTCAAAACCACCTAAGAAATCTTCTTTAATCCGAGTGATATCTGAAAGTTGATTTTCAGCAATATGCCATAAGGAAAATAAAAACTCCACAACTGATGGATCAGCTAATGAATAAACAGCATACGTTCCCTTTTTAGTAAATTTAACTAATCTTGAATCATTCAGAACCTGAAGATGACGAGAAACATTTGCCACATTCATACCTGTATCTTGCGTCAACTTTTCGACAGTTTTTGGACCCTGAGCTAGCAAATTTAATATCTCTAGTCGTTTGTCACTCGATAAACATTTTCCGATTCTTGATAGTTGTTTATACAATTCATCTTTATAATCTTTTGCAGAAGAAATGAGCTCTTCCATACTAATCATCCTTTATTTTTCAATTGATAACATTGTTAATGATACTCTTGTTGAAGTAAAAATAACAAAATAATCATTCCATATGCTCATACTCATTTGCAAGAGTAAGAAATGTTAAAAATAAATGATTCCGCGGTAAAACAAAGAAAAAACCTTTTCTTTTATTAGTATTAATTCAACTTATTTTCTTTCTTAGAAAAGATTAATGTAATTTCTTTCACTTTTTTGATGATAGAAAAAGGAACAATCATTTTTATGATTGCTCCTTTCAGATTGTAGACAAAAGGCATTCGAATGAGCCCATTCGATGCCTTTTTATTGGATTTTTGCTCGTAAGAGCAAAATTTAGACCTATCCTTTGACTATTATTACGCCAATTCTGGACCTTTCCACGTCCAGCTGGCCATCTTTTTCAAGTTCATGGCAGCAAAAGTAAGCATCGCTTGCATGGACAATTTTTTTAAGCCTCTTAAGGTTGTCCAACGCATACCATGCTTTTCCTTAGCATCCGCAAAGACCCGTTCAATCGTTTCTTTACGTCTTGCGTATATGCTTTTATTTTCTTGTGTGTGACGAAGATGATCGGCTTCTT
>NZ_JAGGQY010000082.1:0-6694 GCF_018613105.1 Bacillus sp. ISL-77 | reverse complement strand
ATTTGTCGACAGTCTGAAAGGAACAATCATTTTTATGATTGCTCCTTTTTTATTTTTATCTTAATCGAGCTGTAACTCCACCATCAAGTGGCATTATAATGCCTGTAATCCATGATGATGAATCATCCGCAAGGAATAAAATTGCATTTGCTACATCTGCTGGAGTACCATTGCGTCCAATAGGATGAAACGCATTAAAGGTTGGTAACACTTCCGCTACTTGTTCTTCTGACATAAAAGTATTGTAAATTGGTGTTTCAACAACTGCAGGTGCTACTGCATTTACTCGAATGTTATCGCCAGCGAATTCTACGGCTAAATTTCTTGTTAAAGCATGTCTTCCTGCCATTGCAGCAGAGTATGCAGATGAAGGAGTTGCTTCCACTGCTTGAATTGCCCACATTGAACCAGTATTTACAATTGCTCCTCCTCCACGTTTTTTCATTTCTGGGATAACTGCTTGAGAAGGATAGAATGTTCCTTTAACGATTGTATCTAAATAAGATTGTACATCATCCTCTGTATGATCAAGGAATGGTGTTGGATTAAATTTCCCTGTATTATTAACTAATACATCTACACCACCAAACACTTCTACAGCTTTTTTAACCAAATTCTGCGAAGTTTCCTTTTTACTGATGTCACCAGCTACATATAAAACTTTTTTACCAGTTGGGTCAATTTCTAAAGCCGATTCCTTTAACACATTTTCTCTACGTCCATTAATAACCACGTTTGCTCCTTCTTCAAAAAACTTTTTTGCAGTGGCTTTCCCAATCCCAGTACCTCCACCAGTTACGATTACAGTTTTGTTTTCAAATCTCATTATCATTCATCTCCATTTTTATTATTTAGTTCAGTGGTTAGATTAATCACTAATTGGAAATCATTTCCAAGTTCAATTTCACCTAAAAACATATTATTGACTGTTTTTAGTTACCTTTTACTAATTCATTTACAATAGGTAACTATATTAACTAGCTACTAACAGTAAGATTTAATTTTGAAAATTTATTTCCAACTCGTGATTTGACAGAACTACTGTTCACCTTGAAAAAATTTATGCGATTAGTAATTAACTATTCAATTGAATAATTGAATAAGTGAATAATAACATCAGAATTCCAACTCGTCAATTAAATTAATTTACCTAATATTAAATATTATCCAATACTAACTCTACCCCCGACTCAATAACGAAGGTGGGTTGCATAACCAGAAAATGTGCTACAAAAATGAAAATCTTTACTACGCAGTAATTGTCTACTAATCATTAAATAATGACGGTTTTTCTAATTCCACATTACTGCTCTTTAGAGGAACAAGAAAAAAGAGCCGAAGTATCGACTCTTTGCTACTCAAGTATCCACTTAGTTTTAAAAATACTCTACAAAAAATCCCGATTTTCCTAAACAATCTGCCCTATTTTCTAACTCCACGAGACCATATCACCACTGGAATTAGTAATAAAGATAAAATCCCTCCGGTAATTGATAATGTTAGATAACTTGAACCTGCCACAATCAATCCCGACATGGCTCCACCTGTAGCCCCTGACAACGCAATTAAAACATCCACGGTACCTTGAGTTTTAGCCCGTGTGGAGGTATTAGTTGAATCGATAATAAGTGCTGTCCCACTTATCAAACCAATATTCCATCCTAATCCAAGTAAAGAAAGAGCAATTACCATAAGAACCATAGAATCTCCTGGTGCAAATGCTGCTATTAAACCTGCCAGAAGTAACGTAATTCCAGAAGCAATAGCCATTACAGTACGCCCCAACTTATCAACAAGGGCACCTGTAACAAGTGAAGGGAGATACATGGCACCTATATGAAACCCAATAACAAGACCGACTGCACCCAAGCCATGTCCATGATGCATCATATGAACTGGTGTCATTGTCATAATAGCTACCATTACCATTTGAGTAAGGACCATTATGGTTGCTCCAACGATGATTCCTCTTTTGTTTTCTGTATGTTCAGTTGTTGCCAATTGCCCTTTATTACTAGACTCTTGGTTGATTGCTTGTATTGTTCTTGCTATAACTAATGGATCTGGGCGAAGCATGATGAAAAGGACAGTACCTGCTAAGATATAGGCTGCTGATCCTAAAATGAAAGGACCAGCAAGCGATGGAACACCAATCGAAAGGGCAAAATCACCCATCACATTTACTAAATTTGGTCCTGCAACTGCACCAAATGTCGTAAAAACCATAGCAATACTAATAGCAGTTGCACGTTGTTTTTTATTTGCTAAGTCCGTACCCGCATAACGAGCTTGTAAATTTGTTGCTGACCCTGCACCATAAACAAGCAAGGAAGTAAATAAAAGGAAAACACTATTTAATATTGCTGCAAGTATGACACCTATTGCTCCAAGTCCACCGAGCATAAAACCAGCTGTCAGACCTGTACGCCGTCCATAACGTTGAGAAAGTCTCCCAACTAAAAAAGCAGCACCTGCCGACCCAAAAGTAAGTAAAGCCGAAGGAAGTCCAGCAAAAGCATCTGTACCGAGCATTTGCTGTGCAAGAAGTGCACCCACAGTCACTCCCGCAGCTAACCCTGCGCCACCCAAAATTTGTGAAATACTTACAATGAATAATGTTCGCTTGTATAACGATTTTTGTTTTTCTGAAGAATTAATGTAGCTTTGTAACCGAGCTGATTGAGCGTCTAACACTTTTACACTTTGTTTGTGTAACATTATCTAACCTACCTTTCCGAAAACAAATTCTATTCTTTTTTTTATAATCCTCCAACTAGATTTGAATCATCATAACACGCACAAAAAAACCATACAATATCATAATTGTATGGCAAACAATATTAGGTAAGATCGTTTAGCAAACGTTTAAGGATCATCAATCCTTGCGCAAGCTCTCCAAGGGTTTTTGGTGCACATACAGAAACCCTTACAGCCCGCTCTGGACAACTATTTCCAACTACAAAACGTTCAGCCGCATACACTTGTACTCCCTGCTGTGCAGCTAACGTTTCAAATTCAGCACCTGTTATCTTGCCTGGTAATAGCAACCAACGAAAGATGCCTGTCTCAACACCTTGACATGTATAGTCTGCCAAATATCGATTTACGACTTGGTTTCTAAGAATGGTTTGTTCCCGATGACCCTCAATTAAGACTTCAAATTGATTCGATACAATCATACGTGCTGTCAATTCTGCTAATAGCGGGGAAACTGTTATATTTAAATTATAAAGTGCCTTTGAAATTGGCTCCTTAAATTGACTCGGTACTGCTACATAGGCTAGTCGTAACCCTGGTGCTAATGATTTAGATAAACTTGCTATATAGATGACCTGTTCTGGGGCGAATGCTGCGACCGCTGGAAGCGGTTTTTTGTTGAGAAGATGGTACGATGCATCCTCAATAACAAACTGATTATACTTTTTGGCATTGGCTGCAATCATTTTTCGATTCTCGACCGACATAAAGGAAGCTGTCGGATTATGATAATCTGGGATTAAGTAAATGCCTTTAATATTTTCATTTTTACATGCATATTCAAAGGACGTTGGACTCATTTCATAGTTCTCTGATTTTATCGGTACTATTTGCACACTAAGCATGGCTGCAACAGTTTTTAAGCCAGGGTATGTATGATGGTCAACGCCAATGCGATCTCCAGGCTTACAAAGACTTGCCAATGTAGCAGCAATGGCATTTTGACCCCCATTTGCAAATAAAATGTGATCAACGGTTGTTTCAAACCCACCTCTTCGGATTAGCTTTATAGCTGCATCCTTTTGCCAAAGGCTTTCGCCTGCCCGACCATAACCAAACCATTTTTCATAATCTGTCTCTTGCAGCATACTTTTTAGTTGGAGCAGCAGTGGCTCGTAAGAAGCATTGTCTGGTAGTGTTGCTCCCATTTCAATCAAATGCTTCGGCTTTGTATCTTCAAGTAAATACGCATTCGATAATGCATCATACGATACAAATGTCCCACTTCCAACTGATGCACTTAACAAGCCCTTTAACTCACACACTTTAAAAGCTTTTGAAATGGTACTCAGATTTAAATCCAAATAATCAGCCAATTCTCTCTGTGGAGGAAGTTTGGTTCCAGGTAATAAAACGCCGTTTAATATATCCTGTTCCAATTGCCCTGCGAGTGCTTTATAAATAGGCTTTTGGGTTTTATCAATCGATGGCTTCCAGTTCATCGGATAGTTTTCAAAAGAATTAATTGGCATGATACGCATCCTTTTTCACACAATTATATGATTGTGCCGTTTATAAAACAATTATAATTCTCTTTTTATTTTATGCCTATTAGTGAATATACGAGTAGCCATACTTAGTAAGATTACGTCCTTAAATATAATAATCGAACCTCTTATTGCACAAACCTGCCCCTTTAGTTGAAGAAGATATTGAAGTAAAGCACCCGTTTGTTAAACAAGCACCTTCTCTTCTATTGCATTTAATCTTCTCACTTTTCAATGCAGATTACTCCCTGAGGAGTTATGCAACAGAATAATCCATCTGTTTCAAAACACCTCTCATCTCTAGATCTGAGCAGTTTTGGTATTTTCAACTCAGGTCCACATGAACAAGAGTGGCTACTTCCTAGCTTTTTCTTTTTCTTTTTTTGCATTTAAATCCCCCCTTCATATCCAATATATGCTAGAAATAAAGGAGTGCTAGTGCATAGTGAAACAACCATTAAAATTGATAGAATTTTCTTTTTTTATACATGTCTAATGGGAAATAAAGCAAACATTGCAAATCACATCATATTTTTTGTCACTAATATCAATGCAATTCTCAATGGAATTCTCTGAGTAAATAACATCAATAAACGCAAAGAAGGGATAGCTTAATGGCTATCCCTTAAATTCTCTAACGACTCCCGTTAAATAAATTTGTTGTCTGTTTTTATTGAGTGTCTTCGTCGCTTTTGTACTCCAAAATATCACCTGGCTGACAATCCAAAGTCTTACATATCGCTTCTAATGTTGAAAAACGAACCGCTTTTGCTTTCCCATTTTTCAGAATGGAAAGATTCGCAATAGTAATTCCAACCCTCTCAGAAAGTTCCGTTACGCTCATTTTTCGTTTTGCTAACATCACATCAATATTAATAATAATTGCCATATCCTCCACCTCAGACCGTCAAGTCATTTTCTGATTTTATGTTAATCGCTTCTTGCAAAAGCCGTTGGAGGATAGCAGCAAAAACGGCGATAACCAACGAAGCAAAAATGATGATGATTGCTATAAATCCAATAGGAGGGTCAACTTTCTTCGCTATAAAACGAAAGAGTGGCAAACCTAATACATACAAACCACTGATTGTAATTGCACAGCACTTTATGTTCTTTAACGCCTTTACAGATAATTCCGAGAACGCTTGGTTCTTATCAATATAGCTTAAAAGTTTAAATGCTTGATACAGAGCAAAGTAAAAAGGTATCGCTGCCGCGTATATATCGATTAAAACGAGAGATTTCATATAAGCAATGCCTGGATACAATTCTCCAGCAAAATTCCCGAACTTAGGCACCAAAAATATGCAAAATGCAAGAACTGGGATTCCTATAAAAATAACAGCTATCTTTAAAAAGAATGTCGTAACTTGTTTCATAAAAAGCACCTCGCTAATTAATTTTATATCTAATTGTTAATCATTTTTTGGTTTTAATTCTAGGATGTTTTTTATTGGCTTTTGAAGTACGTCCACAATGGCAGCGATGATACTTGTTGCCAAAATGCTCATTAGACCTAGTGATATTGGACCTGCTGGATCGTCACCTGTAACTTTAGAAAGCACCTTTAAGCTTACTATCCCTAACACAATGAAGAAAATGACTGTAAAAGCACATTTCTTTATAACCTTCAAAGATTTAAGGGATAACTCGGAGAAAGCATT
This sequence comes from Bacillus sp. ISL-77, assembly GCF_018613105.1. Classification (NCBI taxonomy): domain Bacteria; kingdom Bacillati; phylum Bacillota; class Bacilli; order Caryophanales; family Bacillaceae; genus Bacillus; species Bacillus sp. ISL-77. The sequence continues at coordinate 786 of NZ_JAGGQY010000082.1, read as the reverse complement.
GTTCCTTTCGATATACGTTAATAGTTTAAATGCTTGATACAACACAACAGAAAACGTAATACAAAATCCGTATGCACATACTAAAAAGGGGATTAGAAAGTAAGCCGTATCTGGATGTACCCTTGCATCTCTAATGGCTATCTCAGGCAACCAAATACATAAAGCAAGCACTGCAATTCCAATCAAAAAAATAATTACTTTTAAGAAAGTGGCTGAACCTCGTTTAACATTCATTTAAAACACCTCACTGATTTAATGATAAAATGACTTTAACACACAATTTATCGTTTTTCAATAAACTAATGTTGTTTTTAATTATATTATTGTTGTTATTGATATATCCTTTTAATTTTGACAAAAATAAAAAGCATTTCTCATTACAAAGAAATGCTCTTACTTTAAAATGTTGAATTTACAACTTGTTCTACAAAACTTTCAAATAGTTTCTTCTGCGAATTTCCACTACTTTGGGTTTTCTTGAGTTTAAAAAACTCCATATCTGTTCCTCCTTCATAATTCAGAGTAAAAATCACATGATAATTCACAGTTAAATTCACACTGTACAATAATTATTTCCATATTCGAGAATTGGTGTGCGAAATCCTGCTTGAATTTTAATAAAAACATCAAAGAGTGTAGTAATTTCAAGGAAAGAAATTACGTGAATTCATGTATGAATTCACGTTAAAAATGTATTGTGAAATTGATTTTTGCACCCCAAAAGAGAACCCGTTAAGCATTTACGATCCTTCTTAAACTCTTGCACCCGTTAGCCACCCATGCAGC